>CAZUYO010000111.1:0-9009 GCA_964624725.1 uncultured Thermodesulfobacteriota bacterium | reverse complement strand
AGGGTGCTCACCAGCAGCCCGCCGATCACGGCGATGCCCAGGGGGTTCCACATCTCGTGGCCGGTCTGGCGCGACAGGGCCATGGGCAGCATGCCGAACGCCGTGGTGAGCGTGGTCATCAACACGGGCCGGAGCCGGGTGCGCCCGGCCCGCAGGAGGGCCTCCTTGAGTTCCAGGCCCCGGGCCCGCAGCTGGATCGCGTAGTCGATGAGCACGATGGCGTTGTTGACCACGATCCCCACCAGCATGATGATCCCGATGAAGCTCATGAGCGACAGCGGGGTCCCGGTGGCCGCGAGCCCCAGGAACGCGCCGGTCAGGGCGAAGGGCACCGAGAAGAAGATCACGAACGGGATCACCAGGCTCTCGAACTGGGCCGCCATCACCATGAACACGAGGATCATCCCCAGGGCCAGCAGTTGGAGGAGGTCCCGGAACGCGTCGGCCTTCTCCTTGACGTCCCCGCCGAACCGCACGGTGATCCCCTCGGGCAGATCGAGGCCGGCCAGGATCTTCTCCACGTCGGCCGTGACCTCGCCGAGGCTCCGGCCCACCACGTCGGCCGACACCGAGATCAGGCGCTGCTGGTTCTTCCGGTCGATCTGCAGGGGGATCTCCCCCTCCTCGATCCGGGCCACGTCCTTCAAGCGCACCATCCGCCCGGTGATGGTCTTGAGCCGCAGGTCCTCGAGCTCGGAGCGCCCGGCCCGGTCCTCGGGCCGCAGCCGCACCGTGATGTCGTAGTCGTCGCCGGCGTCCCTAAACTGGGTGTACTCGGTGCCGAACACGGCCGTTCGCACGTCCCGGGCCAGCGCGGCGAGCGGCAGGCCCAGCCGGCCCGCCTTCTCCCGGTCCACCTCCACGAGCCACTCGGTCTTCGTGGGCTTGAGCGACCAGGCCGCGTCCCGCACCCCCGGCACCTCCTTGACGCGGTCGAGGATCTCTCCGGCGGCGGCCCGCAGCCGGTCCCAGTCGTTCCCCAGGACCTCGATCACCAGGGGTTTCGCGCCGCCGCCGAAGAAGATCTTCTGGGCCGCGCCCACGGTGCGCACGCTCAGCTTCTCGATGTCGGGGATCTCCCGGTAGCGCCGCCGCAGGGCCTCGGCGATCTCGGTCACCGAGCGCTGGCGGTCGGCCTTGTCCACCAGCTTCGCCCCGATGCGCACCACGTGGTTCCCCTCCTCGAACCCCACGGCCGTGGCGATGCCCTGGCGGCTCTGGCCGGTGAGGGCGTAGAGGGCCCGCACCTCGGGCACCTCCTCGTAGAAGATCTTCATGAGCCGCTCGACGACCCGGGTGGCCTCCTCGATCCGCACGTCCACCGGGAGTTCCGCGTTCACCTCGATCTCGCCCGTGTCGGTCTGGGGCATGAACTCCGAGCCCGTGTGCCGGGCGGCCGCGAACCCCCCGGCGAGCACCGCGGCGGCGAGCACCAGGGTCACGACCCGGTGCCGGAGCATCCAGCCGAGCACCGCGCCGTACAGGCGCTCGAGCCCGGCCAGCACCGCCTCGCTGCCCCGGAACAGGGCCCCGAGCACGCCCCGGTAGGCCGCCTGGGGTTTCAGGAGCTTGCTCGCGGCCATGGGGGTGAGGGTGAGGCTCACCAGAAGGCTCGCCAGGAGGGTCAGGGTTACCAGGAACCCGAGTTGCTTGAACAGAATCCCGGCGATCCCCCCCAGGAACACCAGGGGCAGGAACACCGCGATGGTGGTCAGGGTGGAGGCCGAAACGGCCAGGCCCACCTCGTTCGCCCCGTCCACGGCCGCCGTGGCCGGGCTCGGGGCGCCCTCCTCGATGTGCCGGGTGATGTTCTCCAGCACCACGATGGCGTTGTCCACCACCATGCCGATGGCGATGGTGAGGCTCATGATGCTGATCAGGTTCAGGGTGAACCCGAAGAGGTACATGGCGAAAAACGTCACGATCATCGAGAACGGGATGGTGAGCGCCACCACCAGGCTCGGCCGGAGCCGCCGCAGGAACACGAAGGTGACCACGATCACCAGAAGCCCGCCCAGGTAGAGGCTGGACTTCAGGTTGTTCACCATGTTCTCGATGTCCTCGGCCGAGTCCATGATCGTGCCGAGCTTCACGTCGGCCGGGAGGTTGCGCTCGATCTCCGGAAGCCGGCGCCGGATCTCCCGCACCACGTTCACGGTGTTGGCGCCCGACTGCTTCTGGATCATCAGGAGGATGCCGGTGCGGCCGTTGGTGTAGATCTCCTCGTACTTCTCCTTGAAGTCGTCGGCCACCCGGGCCACGTCGGCCAGGTGCACCACCCGGCCCTGGCGCACGGCCACCGGCACGGCGGCCAGCTCCCGGGGCGACCGGAACCGGCCCGGCACCCGCACGGGCACGGCGCGCTTGCCGATCTTGACCTCCCCGGCGGGCATGTCGAGGTTCTCCCGCTCCAGGGCCCGACCCAGGTCGTCCAGGGAGAGCCCGTAGGCCGCGAGCCGGTCGTTGTCCACCTCGACCCGGATCTCCCGCTCGAGCCCGCCCCGGATGATCACGGCGCCCACGCCGGGGATGCGCTTCAACACCGTGGCGATCTGCTTGTCCACGATCTGGTAGAGGGCCCGGTACGACTCGGTGGCCTCCACCGACAGGAACAGGATCGGGAAGTTGGCCGACGAGAACTTGAACAGCAGCGGGTTCTCGATGTCCTTGGGCAGGTAGAACTTGGCGATGTCGAGCTTTTCGCGCACGTCGTTGGCGGCCTCGCCCAGGTCCGAGCCCCATTTGAACGTGCAGGTCACCACCGACAGGCTGTCCTTGGAGATCGAGGTGATCCGGTCCAGGTTCGACACGATGCTGAGCCGGTCCTCGATCACCTTGGTGACGTTCGATTCCACGTCCCGGGCGTTGGCCCCCGGGTAGTAGGTGATGACCGAGATGGCCGGCGGGTCGATCCGGGGCAGGAGGTCGATGTCGAGCCGGGGCAGGCTCCACAGCCCGAAGAGAAGGAGGGCCAGGAGGCCCATGAGCACGGCCACGGGCCGCCGGACCGAAAGGGACGGCAGGCTCATGGCGCTACTCCCCCAACCGCTGGGTCACCCGCACCGGGGCGCCGGTGCGCACCACGCCCTCCCCCCGGACCACCACGTCCTCCCCCGGTTGGAGGCCCGAGCGCACCTCCACCCGCTCCCCCAGGGCCAGGCCGGGTTCCACGTCCCGGCGCTCGGCCTTGCCCTCCGGGGTCACGACGTACACGAACCACACCCCGCTTCCCGGGATCTTCCGCAGGGCGTCCCGCGGCACGGTGACGCCCTGGTGGCTTCCCACCTCGATCCGGGCCCGGGCGAACATGCCGGGCCGGAGCGGGGTGCCCCGGGCGGGCAGGACGATCTCCACGTCGCCGGTGTGGGTCACGGGGTCGAGCCGGGGGAGCACCCGGGCCACCTTGGCCTCGAACCACCGGTCCCCCAGGGCGTCCACGGCCACCCGGGCCGGCTGGCCCGCCCGGATCCGGGGCACGTCGGCCTCGGCCACCTGGGCCTTGAGCTTGAGCTTTTGGAGCCGGGCCACGGTGAGCACGGGCCGGCCCCCGACGGTGTCGCCCGGGTCCACGCGGCGGGCCGTCACCGTGCCGTCCCAGGGAGCCGACACCACGTGGTACGAGAGCCGGAGTTCGAGTTCCTCCAGGCTCTTGGCCAGGGCGGCCCGCTCGGCCTCCAGGGCGGCCCGCTCGGCCCGGGCCACCTTGAGTTCCGCCTCCACGTGGTCGAGCTGCTGGCGGGGGCTCACCCCCCGCTCGAACAGGGTGCGGAACCGTTCGGCGTCGGTCTCGAGGAGTCCGATCCGGGCGTCCAGGGCCCGGGCCTTGGCGTCCAGCGCGTCGATCCGGGCCTTCACCCCCTCGATCTGGGTGCGCACGAGCTCGTCGTCGAGGCGGACGAGCACCTGGCCCTTTCGAACCCGGTCCCCCTCGTCCACGGTCACCTCGGTCACCGTGACCCCGGCCACCCGGGGCACGAGGTCGGCCGTCTCAAAGGCCTCGAGGGTGCCGGTGCCCTCCACGGTCTCCACGATCCGCTCGGCCCGGGCCGGGGCCACGGCCACCGGCACCGCCTCCTCGGCCGCGGCCGACGCCGCCACCAGCCCCACCGCCAGTACCACGCCCGCGATGCGCTTCATCGGCTCATCCCTCCCCACACCAGCCGGGCCACCAGGGCCGGCCGGCCGGACAGTCGGTCGGTTCGGTCGGCGTTGAGGTCGTGCTCCACGAGCCCCCAGAGCGTGCTCAGGAAAAACACGGCGGCGTCCTCGCCCGTGATCCCCGGCCCCAAGCGGTCGACGTGCCCCTCCAGGAACCCGGCGACCCGGTCCCGGTGGGCCTGGATGCGGTCCCACAGGGCCGCGCCGATCACCTGCCGGAACGCCACCCGGCTCCCGAGGGTCTCCTGGGCCACGGCCCGGCACACGAGGGGTTCGGCCGCCACCCGCTCCACGGCGGCCCGGGCGTAGGCCTCCAGGGCGTCGGGCAGCCGGGCCGCGGGGTCCGAGAGCACCTTCTCGGTGGCCTCGAACACCCCGGTCAGGAACCGGTCCACCATGGCCCGGAACAGATCCTCCTTGCTGGGGAAGTGCTTGTACAGCGTGCCCACGCCCATGCCGGCCTCCCGGGCGATCTCGGCCATCTGGGCGCCGGAAAACCCCCCTTCGGCAAACCGGCGGGCCGCCACCGCCAGGATCCGCTCCCGGGTCTCGTCCAGGGTGCTCATGGGGATGCCTCCGTTCGAATGGAGATTCGAACGGAGATTCTGGATCGGGGGCGGGCCGCTGTCAAGGCGGGCGACGGGCGAGGGGCACAAAAAAGCCCCGCCGGGGGGGCGGGGCCGTGGTCCGGGACGGCGGGCGACTCAGGCGCTGCCGTCGATGATGCGCAGTTGGGGCGCCTCCGGGTCGTCGGAGGTCCAGACCTTCTCGTCGGACGCCTCGGAGGCCACGAAACGGGAGACCTCCCGGATCCGGACCTCGCCCAGGTCGAGCTCTTCCTGAAGATACCGCAGCACCTCGGCCGGGCTCGTGTTGCCGCAGGTGAACACGTCCAGGGCCACGAGGCCGTCGTCGGCGTAGCTGTGGGCCGACACGTGGCTCTCGTCAAGCAGCACCATGGCGGTGAATCCCGGCGGGGAGTTGTGGCCGAAGTGGTACCGCACCTGGGAGATCACGTTGGCGCCGGCCCGGGTGGCGGCCCGGGCCATGGCCTCGAGGAACCTCTTGTCGTCGAGGCAGACCTCCCGGCTCACGTTCCAGCAGTCGACGAGAAGATGGCGGCCCTTGCCCTGGTTCATGGCGCGACCCTCCGTGCTTGGGGCCCCGTGGGGCAATGAGGTGCGGTGGAAAGCCGCGTCATTATAGGGATGGGGCCGGCGGTGTAAAGAAAAAAACGCACGGGGCGGGCTGCCGAGCCGGGCTATGGGAAACGTTTCGGAGTTCCAGTCCGTTGTGGGACGTTCCGCCGGGGCGCACCGAGGGCCAGCGGCCGACGGCGGGACGGGGGGCGGCCGTTGTCGGTTCCGGCGCCCTGTGTTAGGTTTCGCCGGTTCCAATCCTGCGCTTGCCGCACCGGAGGGAGGAGGGTCGCCGTGCGCTGGGTCGTGTTGGTCCTGTTCGCGTATCTCCTGGGGTCGGTGCCCACGGGGCTCGTGCTCGCCAAGGCGTTCGGTCTGGGGGATCCCCGCCGGGCCGGGTCGGGGAACATCGGGGCCACGAACGTCGGCCGGACCCTGGGTAAGAAGTGGGGCGTGGTGACGCTCGTGGGCGATGCCCTCAAGGGGTTCATCCCCACGGCTTTGGCCCTGGGGGCGTTCGGCTCCCCGTGGGCCGTGGTCACGGTGGGGTTCGCCGCCTATCTCGGGCACCTCTTCCCCCTGTACCTCGGGTTCCGGGGCGGGAAGGGGGTGGCCACGGGGCTCGGGGTGTTCCTGGCCCTGGCGCCGGGGAGCGTGCTCTGGGCGGCCGCCGTATTCGCCCTGCTCGTATGGCGGTTTCGCTGGGTGAGCCTGGGGAGTCTGGGGGCGGCCGCGGCCCTGCCCCTCATCCTGGCCTACGCCGACCACCCCCTGCCGGTGGTCCTCCTGGGGCTCGCGGTGGGGGCGCTCACGCTCTGGAAGCACCGGGACAACATCGAGCGGCTCCTCGACGGCACCGAGCACCGCCTGGGGCAGCCGGGATGAGCGCCGCGGATCTGCGCCGGTTGCCGGCGGTGGAGCGGGTGCTCCAGCACCCCCGGGTCCGGGAGGCGGCGGAGCAAGGGGAACTTCCCCGGCCGGTCCTGGCCGAGGCGGCCCGGGAGGTGTTGGCCGGGATCCGCGAGGAGGTGCGGGCGGGCCGACGCGACGTCCCGGACCTCGACGCGGTGGCGGACCGGGTTCTCGACCGGGCCCGGGCCCGCACGGCGGCCCGGCTCGTGCCGGTGATCAACGCGACCGGTGTGGTGCTCCACACGAACCTCGGACGGGCTCCCCTGGCCGCCGAAGCCCGGCGGGCCCTCGAGGCCGCCGCCGGGTACTGCAACGTCGAGTTCCGGCTCGCCACGGGCGAACGCGGCCACCGCCACGAGGTGGTGGAGGCGCTCCTCCGGGAACTCACCGGGGCCGAGGCCGCCTGCGTGGTCAACAACAACGCCGCCGCCGTGCTCCTGGGGCTCGCCGCCCTCGCGCGGGGTCGCGAGGTGGTGGTGAGTCGGGGGGAGCTCGTGGAGATCGGGGGCTCGTTCCGGATCCCCGAGGTGATGGAGCAGAGCGGGGCGGTGCTCCGGGAGGTGGGCACCACCAACAAGACCCACCTCGGGGACTACGAGCGGGCCATCGGGCCCGAGACGGCCCTGCTGCTCAAGGTGCACACGTCCAACTACCGGATCCTCGGGTTCACGGCCTCGGTCCCCGCGGCGGAGCTCGTGGGCCTGGCGCGCCGCAACGGGCTCGCGGTGATGGAGGACCTGGGGAGCGGGTGCCTGGTGGACCTCGCGCGCGCCGGCATCGACCCCGAGCCCACGGTGGGGGAGGCCCTGGCCGCCGGGGTCGATCTCGTCACCTTCTCCGGCGACAAGCTTCTCGGGGGGCCCCAGGCCGGCATCCTGGTGGGGCGGCGCCAGGCCGTGGAGGCCTGCGCCCGGCACCCCCTCATGCGGGCCCTGCGGCCCGACAAGCTCACCCTGGCCGCCCTGGAGGCGACCCTGGCCCTCTACCGGGACCCGGTGCGGGTGTGGGAGCGCGTGCCGGCGCTCCGGATGCTCTCGGCGCCGGTTTCGGAGCTGGAGCCGCGGGCCGAACACCTGGCCGCCGCGATCCGGGCCCGGCTAGGCGGGGCGGCCGAGGTTCGGGTGGCCGCCGACGTCTCCCGGGTGGGGGGCGGGGCGCTGCCCCTGGCCGAGATTCCCACCCGGGTCGTGGAGATCCGCCCCGCCAGCGGGGGGACGGCGGAGCTCGAGGAGCGGCTCCGGCAAGGGCGGCCGCCGGTGGTGGGCCGGGTGCGGGACGGGGCCCTGGTGCTGGACCCCCGCACCGTGGCCCCGGACCAGGAGGAGGCCCTGGTCGAGGCGGTGGCGGAGGCGGCTAAGCGGCTGGGCGGCTAGGCGGCTGGGCGGCTGGGCGGCTGGGCGGCGAGGCTGCGAGGCTGCGAGGCTGCGAGGCTGCGAGTGGTTGCTCCGGGAACTGGCGTTCCAGCTTCCCGGCTTTCCAGCCTTCCAGCC
This sequence comes from uncultured Thermodesulfobacteriota bacterium, assembly GCA_964624725.1. GTDB lineage: Bacteria > Desulfobacterota > Deferrisomatia > Deferrisomatales > Deferrisomataceae > Deferrisoma. Next base: position 1,310 of record CAZUYO010000111.1, on the reverse strand, counting down.
AGAAGAAAGGAGGTCTGTCGTGCAGAAGAAGTGGATCGCGTTGGGGGCCGTGGTTCTGGCCGTTCTCCTTTTGTACGGGTGGGTCAAGGGCACCTACAACGGCCTGGTGGCGGCCGAGGAGGCCGTGGCCAAGGCCTGGGCCGACGTCGAGAGCACCTACCAGCGCCGGGCCGACCTGATCCCGAACCTGGTGGAGACGGTCAAGGGCTACGCGGCCCACGAGAAGGAGGTCCTAACCCAGGTCACCGAAGCCCGGAGCCGGGTGGGGCAGATCCGCGTGGACGCCCGGGGGCTCACCCCCGAGGCCATCGAGCGGTTTCAGAAGGCCCAGCAGGGCCTGGGCGGGGCGCTCTCGCGGCTTTTGGCGGTGGCCGAGCGCTACCCGGACCTCAAGGCGAACCAGAACTTCCTCGACCTCCAGACCCAGCTCGAGGGCACCGAGAACCGCATCGCCGTGGCCCGCCGGCGGTACAACGAGGCCGCCCGGGCCTACAACACCCGGATCCGGTCATTCCCGGCGAACCTGTTCGCCGGGGCGTTCGGGTTCGAGCCCAAGCCGTATTTCCAGGCGGAAGAGGGGGCCGAAGCGGCGCCCAAGGTGAAGTTCTGACGTGGCCGCCGGTCGCCGGTTCCCGATCTTCGGTCGGTGGGGGATGCCCGGGGCGGCGTGCGCGCTGGTGCTCCTCGCCTTCGCGCTCGCCGCGGCCGGCCTCGAGGTGCCCCCGCGGCCCCTGGGGAGGGTGAGCGATTTCGCCGGGCTCCTGAAGCCCCAGGAGCGGGCCCGGATCGAGGCGAAGCTCGCGGAGATCGAGGAGCGCACCTCGAACCAGTTTGCCGTGGCCATCTTCCCGAGCCTCGAGGGGGAGGACCTGGAGGATTTCTCCATCCGGCTCGCCGAGGCCTGGAAGATCGGCCAGAAGGGCAAGGACAACGGGGTGATCCTTCTCGTCTTTCTCGAGGAGCGCAAGGTGCGCATCGAGGTGGGCTACGGCCTGGAGGGGGCGATCCCGGACGTCCTGGCCGGCCGGATCATCCGCGAGGTCCTGGCCCCCCGGTTCCGGCAGGGCGACTACGCCGGCGGCATCCTGGCCGCCGTGGACGCGCTGGACCGGGCGAGCCGGGGGGAGTTCACGCCGGCGGCCAAGCCCGAGCGATCCCAACGGGTGCCGCCCTTCGTCGGGGTCCTGCCGTTCGTTCTTTTTGCGATCTTCTTCCTGTCGGCCGTGGCCCGGTCCCGTTCGGCCCACATCGGGGGGCGGCGGGTGAGGCGGGGCGGGTTCTGGTGGTTCGGGCCGGGCGGCGGGTTCGGG
>CAZUYO010000110.1:0-9085 GCA_964624725.1 uncultured Thermodesulfobacteriota bacterium | reverse complement strand
AAGCTAGAAAGCTAGAAAGCTAGGAAGCTAGGAAGCTGGAAAGCAAGCGGGCCGCAGTTCCTCCGTGTTCTCCGTGCCCTCCGTGGTTTTCCCTCAATGCCCCCCGGTGCCGTGGCCCTCGGGCGCGCCGGCCAGCAGCGCCACCACTTCGGCCTCGGCCCGGGCGTCCTCGGGCCGGCCGAGCTCGGTGAAAACTTCCTCCCGCAGCCGCCGGCTCGGCAGGTGAAACGGGTTGATCTCCAACACCTCGTCCAGGGCCGCGAGCGCGTCCTCGGGCCGGCCCACCCCCCGTAGCGCGCGGGCCTTGCGATACCACAACACGGCCAGGTCGGGGTAGAGGGCGAGGGCCTCCTCGGCCACCCGCACGGCCTCCTCGAACCGGCCCCGGGCCAAAAGCCCCGCCACGTGGCGGGAGGCCGTGGCCGGCGACCGCGGCGCGGCCGCGTAGGCCTTTTCGTACTCCACGGCCGCGGCCTCCATCCTCCCCTTCCCCCGCAGCAGGTCCCCGAGCCGCAGATAGTCCCGGGCCTTGGGCACGGGCGCGTCCTCCGGCTCCTCCTCGCCGCCCCGGTCGGCCAGGTGGAGTTCCAACACCTCCACGGGCTCGTCCCGGAAGCCCTGGGCCTCCACCCAGGCCCGCCAGGCCTCGTCGAACGACGCGAACGTGCCGCCCCAGACCGCCTCGAGGGCCTCCCGGTCGCCGAGCCCCCGGCCGATGCCCTCCACGAGGCGGCGAAGGGCTTCGGGCCCGCGCTCCTCCACCAGGAACGCCATCATCGTGCCCACCTCGGCGAAGGCGAGGGCCGTGTCCTCGGCCGAGGGGAGCTTCGCCACCGACGGGCTCATCTCGTCGAGCGAGATCAGGGTTCCCTCCTTCATCCGCCGGGCCAGGAGCGCCCGGGCGGCGGGCCCGATCTCCCCGACCCGCCCCCGCCAGACCCCTTCGAGGAACTTGGCCACGCCCTCGTGGACCCAGATGGGGGCCTGCCCCTCGCTGAGCCGGTACACCGCGAGGTGCACGTACTCGTGGCACAGGGTGTCGCGCCAGCGGTAGCCCCACAGGGTGGCCCGCGGGCTCGTGATCATGATGCGGTTGAACTTGCAAAGCCCGATCGTGCCCGAGGTCTCCACCTCCTTGCGGGTCAAGGTGGAGACGGCGGTGAACGCGGAGCCCGTCGGGTAGATCTCCACCCGCACCGGCCGGCCGGGTGCCGGCTCGAACCCGAGCCATTCGGCCACCCCGTCCCGGGCCGCCTGGAGCCCCTCCAGGGCCGGATCGACCAGGATCTCGTCCTTGGGGTCGGCCCAGAACACCGCGAACCCGCCGGCCTCCCGCCCCTCCATGTCCCGGGTGTTCCGCCAGGTGGCCGCCACGAGATCCCGGAACGGGCCCTCCACCCCCAGGGCCTCAAGCCGGTCCAGGGCCTCCCGGTACCGGCCCTCGAAGAAGAGCACCCGGGCCTCCAGGGCCTGGACCTCGGGATCGCCGGGCCGCTCCGCGGCCAGACGGTCCACCAGTTCCCGCGCCTCGTCCACCCGCCACGAGGCCAGCAGATTGTTTCCCAGGTAGAGCCCGAGCTCCCCGGCCGAAAGCCCGTACACCTCGGCCCCCCGGGCCCCGGACGGCCCGAGGGCGGCCAAGAGGGCGGCCAGCACGATGCCGAGAACGCTCGCGCCTACCCCTTTCGCTCGTTTCGCCATACCGCCTCCGCGCCCGGCCCCCTCACCGGATCAGCCGCTCGTAGTATCCTTCCACCTCCCGCTCGTAACCCGGCGGGGGCCGGCCCTCCCGCATGGCCCGGAGCACCTCCTCCCGAAACGCCCGGAGCTCCTCGGCCTGGCTCTCCCGCGGGATCTCCACGGGGCTCCGGTCGACGTCCCGGCCGCCCCCCCGGCCCCCGGGCCGCCGGAGGAGGGAGAACCCGGGCCCTTCCATGGCCTGCATCATGCGGTTCCGGGCCTCCCGGAGCCGCCGGGCCGCCCCCGCCAGGTCCTCCAAGGCCCCCACCTGGGGCGGCACCGCGCCGAAGGGGTCGCCCTCCCCCAGCCGTCCCCGGGCCTGCCCCATCTTCTCGCCCGCGGCCCGCACCCCCTCGGCCGCGCCGGGGTCCAGAAGCGGCGTCTGGCGGCCCACCCCCTCGAGGCGCTCCGCCAACTCGGTCGCGCGGCCCCGAAGCGCTTCCTGCCGGCCGGCCATCTCGGCCAGGCGCTCCCGCTCCTCGGGCGTTACCGCCCGGAGCCGCTCGCCCGCCAGACCCTCGAGTTCCGCCCGGATCGCCTCCAGGTTCTCCCGGGCCGTCTCGGCCAAGCGCCCCACCCGGGGCCTCGCCGGATCCTCGTCGGCCAACCGCGCCTCCACCGCCTCCCGGAGCCCTTCCACCGCCTCGTCCAGCGATTCCAAGGCCGCCCGGCCGGCCGCCCAGTCCTCGGCGAGGGCCCGGCGGAGCTCCTCGGCCGCCCCCGAGACGGCCCGTTCCCGCTCGAAGAGCTCGAGGGGGTTCCCCTCCGGGGGGGCGCCGCCGTGGAAGCCCCCCCGGGGCGCCGAACGGGCCATCTCCCGCGCCGCCTGCTGGACCCGGCGGATCCGCTCCTCCTGGCGGGCCAGGAACGCGTCGCGTTCCTTCGCGAACTCCTCCCACGCCCGGGCGGAAACCTCCCGACCCACGTCCCGGGTCTCGCCCAGGAGCTGCTCCTGCTCGGCCGCCAGCGTCCCCAACTCCTCCTCGGCCTCCCCCAGTTCCGCCAGCAGGGGATCCATCTCGGCCTGGGCCGCCCCCCGGGCCGACTCCTCCAGGGCCCCGAGCCAGCGGCTCAGGGTTTCGAGCACCTGGGCGGCGAGCTCCCGGGCCCGCTCCGTGTCGCCCCGGGCCAGGGCGTCCCGGAGGGCCTCGAGCTGCTCCTGGAGCTCGCTCCGGGGCATGTCGCGCACCGCGTCGGCGTTGGCGAAGGCGTCGGGCATCTCCCGGGCGCTCCGGGCGAGCTGCTCCGCCATGCGGGCCAGCAGATCCTGGATCTGCTCCACCCGCTTGGCGAGCTCCCGGGGGTCGGCATCGCCCCGCTGGAGCTCGTCGAAGAGGCTGCGCTGGAGCGCCGCAAGCTCGTCACCGAGCCCGAGGGCCTCCTCCAGGCGAAGATCCCGGAGCAGCCGGTCCAGAAACAGGGCGTCCCGCTCCAGTTCCTCCACCAGACCGGGACCCGGCGGGGCACCGGCGGCCAGGGGCTCCACCGCGGCCCGGAGGCCCGCCTCGATCCCCAGGGCCGCCACCGCCCCGGGGGTACCGGCCTCGGCGGCCTGGCGCACCCGCTCCCCGAGTTCCCCGAGCAGGGTCAGGAGGTCCTGTGCCTTCCCGCGCACCCCTTCGCCCCCGGCGCCCTCCAGGAGATCGGCCAGGATCTCCAACACCGCGTCCAGAAGGCGCTCCTCCAGGTTCTCGACGGCCGTGCGGATCGAGCGGGCGTCCAGGAACGTCACGTACACCGAGCGGCTCGCCCCGGCCTTCGGCCCGGACACGGTGTCGCCGTCCCGGGCCTCCACCCGCAGATGCGCCCCGGGCCCCAGGTCCGGGAGGGTCAGGGGCAGGATCCGGGCCTCCCCCTCCGCCACCGGCCCGGGCTCCAGGGGCACCGGAATGCGCACCTCGGTGTCGCCCTGGAGCACCACCTCCGCCCCCTCCACCCGGAAGTCGTCGGAGGCCCGAAACCGCACCCGGATCTCCTGATCCCGGAACACCTCGAGGTCGCCCTCCGGTTCCACGAGATCGACCGCGGGCGGCCGGTCTTCGCGCACCACGATCCGGCGGGCCCCGAAATCGGTGGGGACCTCCTTACGTCCCTCCCGGAACCGCAGCCGGTAGGGCCCCGGGCGGTCCACGACCCAGGCCACCCGGAACCCCCCGTCGGTCCTCTCCAGGGCCACCTGGGCCCCCGGCCCCTCCCAGGTCCCGGCCTCCACCGGCCGGGAGAGTTGCCCCGAGAGCACCACCCGCGCCCCGCGAAGGGCCTCCACCGTGCCGTCCGAGCCCTCGATCCGGCGGGGGGCCAGCCCGGTGTACCCGGGGGGGAACACCTCCACCGTGAGGTTCCCGACCGCCACGGGTTCGGGTTCGCCACCTGTGACCAGCCGGGCCCAGGCCTCGCGCGCCTTCGGGGGGCCCATCCCCAGGAGCACCCCGGCCGCCGCGAGCCCCAGGGCTCCCCAGGCCATGGGGCGGGCGGCCCAGCGCCAGGGCACCACCGCCCCCGGGGCCACACCCTCCACGGCCGCCGCCCCGGCCTCCACCTGGGCCGCCACCAACTCGGCGCTCGCCCCCCGTCGCTCGGCCTCCCCGGCATCCCACCGGGCGAGGTCGGCGGCGGCCTCTAGATCGCGCCGCCGCTCCGGGTGGAGGGCGGCCAGGAGCTCCGCCGCCGCCACGGAGCTTGCGGCCGGCGGGAGGAGGAGCCAGGCGAGCCGGGCCGCACCCAGGCCGGTCACCGCGGCCGCGGCGCCGAACACGGCCGCAAGGCCCGCGCCGGCGGGCCCGGGAACCAGGGGAAGCACGACCGCCGAGGCGGCCACCACCAGGCCGGCACCGGCGGCGAAGGCGGCCACGGCCCGCACCCCCGCCACCCGGCGGCTGCGACGGCGCACCCCCCCCACCCAGGCGAGGACCTCCCGCTCCCGGGTCACGGCACCACCTCCAACGGTTTCACGTCGTAGCGGACCTCCACCAGTGTGAGGCCCCGGGCGGGGGCCGTGGGCCCGGCCCGCGCCCGGTCCGGATGCCGGAGGGCGGCCTCCACGTCGGCCACGCTCATGCGCCCCCGGCCCACCTCCACCAGGGTGCCCACGACGATCCGGACCATGTGTCGCAAAAACCCGTTCCCCACCACCTCGACGTCCACGAACTCTCCCCGGGCCGCCAGGGCCACCCGCCGAACGGTGCGCACCGTGGTCCGGGCGGCGCAGCCCGCCGCCCGGAACGCCCCGAAATCGTGGGTTCCTTCGAACCGGGTCGCGGCCTCGGCCATGACCCCGAGGTCCAGCCGAGCCGTGACCCTCCAGCTGTAGGGCCGGGCGAACGCCGAAGGGGCGGGCCCCACGTGAAGCCGGTACCGGTAGGTCTTCTCCCGGGCGCTTCGGCGGGCGTCGAACCCGGGGGGCATCTCCCAGACGGCCCGCACGGCGATCGCGGGCGGGAGCAGGCTGTTGAGGCCGTGGAACACCCCCCGCAGCGGTATCCGGGACGGGGTCTCGAAGTGGGCCACCTGGCCCAGGGCGTGGACCCCGGCGTCGGTGCGGCCGGAGCCCGTCACCCGCACCGGATGCTTGAGCAACGTGGACAGACCCGCCTCCACCTCCTCCTGAATCGAGGGGGCGTTGGGTTGGATCTGCCAGCCGCCGTACCCGGTTCCGTCGTACTCCAGGACCAGGGCAAGGTTTCGCACCGCGGTCACCCCATGATCCCCAGGGCCAAGAACCCGAACCCGATCCCCCAGAGCACGGCGTCCCACCCGCCCCCGCGCCGCACCGGGGGGGCCGCGCCGGACCACGACCGGCTCGCCATGGCGCGGGCCATCCCCTGAGCCCTCCGAACGAGACGGCGGGTGAGGGCCTCGGCCCCCCTCCCGGCCAGAACCCACCGCCCCCGGGCCCGCGGGGCGGCGCTTCGGGCCGCGACCGCCCGGGCAAGGCGGCCGGCCTCGTCCATCACCAGGGGGCCGGCCCGCAGGGCCACGAGGAGGGCGAGCCCCGGCTCGACCCGCCCCGCCGTGAGCCGGCCCAACGGCCGGAGGACCCACGCCAACGCCCGGGCCAGATCGCGGGGCGGCGTGACCTCGGTCAGGAGCCGGGCCGCGGCGAGCCCCACGGCCAGCCGGCCGCACAGGGCGGCCCCGGCCGCGAGCCCTGGCAGCGTCACGGTCACCGGCCACCCCTGCGTGCCCGGCAGGGGGGCGCCCGGCGTGGTCAGGCCGTGGAGGACGAGCGAAACCCCGAACAGGGCGGAGGCCGGTCGAAGGGCCCGCACCAGCGGTCGAACCCCCAGACCGACGGCGCGCCAGCCCACCCCCACCGTGGCCACGGTGGCCCAAAACCCCAGGGGCCCCGCGCCCCAGGCCGCGATCACCAGGCCCAGGCAGGCGCCGAGCTTGGCCCTGGGGTCCGCCTGGCCGAGCGGGCGGCGGTGCACCGGAACCTCCGGCTCCCTCACGGCCGCGGACGGAAGGGTCCGTAGTGACGGGAGAAATCGCCGATCAGATCGAAGTGGCGGGAGAACCGCGACCGGCCGAGGATCCGCGCCGTGTTCCCCCCGACGGGCACGGCTCGGCCGGTCTCGAACCGGTGGTCGGCGTCGAGAACGAAATGGTGGGCGCAACCGGGGATCGACCCGAGGTACCGGGCCGCCTGCCCGTAATCCTCCTCGCCGTCCTCCAGATCGGCCACCTTGAACAGCCGGAAGGTGTAGGCCCAAAACTCCACCCCGCCCATCCGCGCTTCCAGCCCGAGGTCGGCCAGGTGCAGGCGGTAACGGCCCACGACCCGGGGATCCACGAACCCCGCCTTCCGGGCCAGGCGCAAAAAATCGTTCACGTAGGCCGCGCCGCCCAGGTGGTCGCGCACGAGCTCCTGGTCGGCCGCCACCTCCGCGGGCAGCCGGCGGTTCGTGTACACGTCGGCGAAGTAGAACTCCCCCCCGGGCCGGAGCACCCGGTACACCTCGCGGAGCACCTTGAGCTGGGGCGCCAGGTTCACGGCCCGGTTCGAGATGACCACGTCGAACCCCTCGTCCTCCAGCTCCGCCTCCTCCAGGTTCTCGATGTTCCCCCACCGAAACGCCACGTTGGGCTCGGGATGGCCGAAGGCCCGCATGGCCGCCTCGACGCTGCGCCGGGCCACCTCCAGGTGCTCCCGGTCCCGGTCGAGCCCCATCACGAACCCGGTGGGGCCGGCCAGGGCCGCGCACAGGAACACGTCGCGGCCGGTCCCGCAGCCCAGGTCGAGCACCCGCCGGCCCTCGATGGCCTCGGGGATCGGCGAGCCGCACCCGGTGAACCGCTCCACCACCTCGGGAGGAATCCGTTCCAGGAGCTCCCGCAGCCGCGCCGGGGGCTCGGGCCCGGTGCCCGGCGCCGACAGGGCCAGCGCGTTGCCGAACCGTTCCCGGGGAAGCCAGGGGGACGCGTGGGTGGTCATGGCGGATTGGCCCTCACATCTTGTACTTGCCGAACGCCTCGGGGTCGAGGTTCTCCAGGAACTCCTTCCACGGATCCTCCTCGCCCTGAGTGCCCGAGGACTCCCCTTCCTTGACCTCGACCGCGGCGGCGCGCCGGAGCACCCCCTCTTCGGCGAAGATCTCGGCCCCCGTGCGCAGCGCGATCGCCATCGCGTCCGAGGGCCGGCTGTCGATCAGGCGCTTCCCGCCGCCCGGGAGCTCCAGGTGGATCTTCGCGTGGAACACGTTGTCCTCAAGGGCGTCGATGTCGATCCGCCCCACCGAGGCCCCCAGTTCCTCGAGGATCATTTTGAGGAGATCGTGGGTCATGGGGCGCGGCGGGTTCACGCCCTCCAGGGCGTAGGCGATGGAAGCGGCCTCGAGCACCCCGATCCAGATGGGGAGCGTGTACCGGCCCTCGGTGTCCCGGAGCACCACCACCGGGCCCTTGGACCTCGGATCGAGCGCCACCGCCGCGATCTTCATCTTCACATACACGCCGCACCTCCTGGGACCTCGGTCGCCGCCCGTTCCCGAAACCCGGCCTACCCCCCGAGGGCCGTCACCCGACCGGCCGACTCCTCCGGCACCGCTTCCCCCCGCAGCGAGTTCACGGCCGCCGCGGTGATCCGCACCGGCACCTCGGTTCCGGTCCACGCGAGATCGCCCGCGAAGTTCACGATCTTGTTCTCGGGCGTGCGGCCGGCGACCTGCCCGCCGCCCGCCTTGCTGGGCCCCTCCACGAGCACCGGCCGCACGTGCCCCACGAGGGCCTGGTTGCGCGCCAGGGTGTGGGCCTGCTGGAGGCGCTGGAGCCGCGCCAACCGCTCCTCCTTCACCGGCTCCGGAACCGGGTCGGGAAGCCGGGCGGCCAGGGTCCCCGGCCGGGGCGAGAACTTGAAGCTGAACAGCCCGTCGAACCGCACCCGTTCCATCAGGGCCAGGGTGGCCTCGAAATCCGTCTCGGTTTCCCCCGGGAACCCCACGATCATGTCGGAGGTGATCGCGATGCCGGGCCGCGCCCGGCGCAGCCGCTCCACGAGGTCCAGATACCGGGCCACCGTGTACCGCCGGCGCATCGCCTCCAGGATCCGGTCGGAGCCCGACTGCACCGGCAGGTGGATATGGGGCATGAGCTCGGGCACCTCGGCGAAGCACCGGATGAGGTCGTCCGAGAGGTCTTTGGGGTGGCTCGTGGTGAACCGGATCCGGCGAATGCCCTCGACCTCCGCCACCCGTCGGATGAGGCCGGCAAAATCCGTTTCCTGTTTTGGACTTACACCATAAGAGTTCACATTTTGTCCGAGGAGTGTGACCTCCACCACCCCGGCCCGCGCCAGCCGCTCCACCTCGGCCACGATCTCCCGGACCGGCCGCGAACGCTCACGCCCCCGAACGTAGGGCACGATGCAGTAGGCGCAGTAGTTGTCGCAGCCCTGCATCACGGTGACGTAGGCCGTGACCGTCCGGGCCCTGTGGTAGGCGTAGAAGGCCTCGATCCGGTCCGGGTCGGCCTCGTCGGGCGTCACCACGAGGCGCCGCCCGGTCCGGCGCACCGCCTCCACCAGGTCGGGCACCTGGTGGAGCGCGTGGGTGCCGAACACCAGGTCCACGTAAGGGGCCCGTTGGACCACCCGGCGGCCCGCCTCCTGGGCCACGCACCCCCCCACGGCGATCACGACCTCGGGCCGGCGCTCCTTGAGGGGCCGAAACCGCCCCAACTGGGAGTAGAGCTTCTGCTCCGCCTTCTCCCGGATGGCGCAGGTGTTCAACAGGATCACGTCGGCCTCCCCGGGCTCGGCCACCTCCAGGTACCCCGCCTCCTCGAGCATGCGGGCGAGCACGGCCGAGTCGTGATCGTTCATCTGACAGCCGAAGGTCTGAATGTAAAA
>CAZUYO010000109.1:0-9085 GCA_964624725.1 uncultured Thermodesulfobacteriota bacterium | reverse complement strand
GGGCCATGATCCGAAGGGTGCGGCGCATGACCGTGATGATGCGGATCATGCACTGGGTGCTGGCGCTGTCGGTGCTCGTGTGTTTCGGAACCGGGCTTTACATCGCAAAGCCCTTCTGGTTCCGGCCGGCGCCGGGGCCGGCCGACGTGCTCGTGATGGGGAACCTCCGGTTCGCCCATTTCGTGGCGGCCATGCTGGTGGACGTGGCGTTCCTGAGCTGGTGCTACCTGTTCCTGTTCTCCCTGGAGGAGCCGTTCGTCCGAAGCCTGGTGCCGTGCCGGAAGCGGTTCCGGGAGGCCTGGGCCATGCTGGTGCACTACTTCACCCTGCGAAACAAGCCGCCCACCCGGGAGCCGGGGATCGATCCCCTGAACGCGTACGGGTTTTTGGTGATCCACTTCTTCGTGCTCGTCCAGATGATCACGGGGTTTGCCCTCATGCGGCCCACCTTCAGCCACGCGAACTCCCTGGTGCCGCTCTGGCCCCGGATCCTGGAGCTGTGCGAGGCCGTGTCGGTGGCCGTGTTCGGGAGCGTGGTGGGGGTGCGTCACGCCCACCACCTGGCGGCGTTCGTGATCGTGGCCCTCGCCATGATCCACATCTACCTCCAGATCTGGCGGGACATCTTCTGGACCGAGGGCCATATCTCGGTGGTGTTCAGCGGGTACAAGTACGTGGAGGAGGAGTGAAGGGGAGACGCGAGGTTCGGCCCGGGGCCGTCGCCCCGATGCCGGGGGAGTCTGGGAAGAAACGGGGGGCCTCGAGCCTCCTAGCCTCCCAGCCTTCCAGCTTTCTCGCCCCCTCAGCTCACATCCGCCGCCAGGCCACGCGGTTCGTCTCCGGATCGTAGTAGAGCACCACGTGGCGCAGGGTTTCGGTGAGAACCACCGAGGCCACGGAGCAGGTGACCCGGGTGCCGGCGTGGATCTCGCCCGCCACGGCCACCTGGGCCGCCTGCTGCTCCCGTTGGAGGGCGGCGAGCTCGTCCCGGCGCTGGGTGAGTTCCTTGTCGCGCTGGTAAAGGGCCTGCATCTTCTGGAGGAGGTCGATCTTCCCCTTGCGTAGCGGCGGGGGGATCCGGGCGAGGGCCGTGCGGGGGTCTTTCAGGAAGTCGCGGCCCAGGTTCGACTGGAGGATTTTGATCTCGTCGAGGATCGCGGCCCGTTCCTTGTCGATCTTCTCGATCTCCCGGGAGACCCGCAGGTCCACCCCCACGGCCACGTGGGTTTGGGCCGAGGCGCTCCCCACCGCCCGGGCCTCGATCCCCAGGGCGGCGTTGATCTCTCCGCCCAGGAGGGCCCCCTGGCCGGCCAGGGCCCGCACCCGGCCCCGGGTGTACACCTGGGCGTTGGTGATGGAGTTGGCCACCTCCACGTCGCCGTCGCTCTCCACCCGGGAACTCAGGACGTATTTGGCCTTGACCCCCCGCCCCCCGAACACCGAGGCCTCGGCCGTCACGCCGCCCCGGATCGTCACGGTGCCCCCCGCGCGGATCGTGGCGGTCTCGACGTCGCCCGAGATCTCGACGTCCCTTCCGGCCTCCACCTGAAACCCGGGCTTCACCCCGCCCCGGATCCGGACCGCCCCGGAAGCCCGGATGTTCCCGGTCCGGTAGTCCACGTCGCCGGGTACCAGGTACTCGTCCACGATGTGGAACTTGCCGGCCTTGAGGACCACCATGCCGTCGGCCGCGGCCACGATCCGGGTGCCGTCCTCGCTCGGGGCGGTGTTGTCCCCGGGCTTGAGGCCGTGGAACCGCTCCAATTTGGCCCGAAGCCGGGTGCCGTCCACCCGGAACCCGTCCACGGGTTCCACCGCCGGGATCACCTCGGCAAGCGCATCCCCCTTGCGGACGTTCTTGACCGCCTCGGCCTCCCGGAAGTCGATCCGGCCGCCGTCGAGGACCTTTCCGATCTTTTTCTCGGGGTCGAACAGGAGGCGGTAGCCCGCCTCCCGGCCGTGGACCGGTTCGCGGCCCCGGGCCGCCACGGCCACCACCGGTTGCCCCCGGGTTCGGGCCTCGCGCACGGCCGCGGTCACGGCCTGGGCGTCCACGCCGGCGCGCACGCCCAGTTGGCCGAGGGCTTCGAGGAGGCGGCGCACCTGGGCCTCCTCGTCGAGCTTGGGGTCGGGCACCACCGTGAGCCGGGCTTCCATGTGGTCGTCCGACACCACAAGACCCGGTGCCACCCATAGGCGGCCCCGGTCGAACAGGACGATGCCGTACGCCTCGGCGCGGAATGTGTGGTCCTCCCCGGCGTCCGTCACGCCGTCTTCGGGGAACACCGGGATGTCCCGGCCGTCCGGGGCCGGGATCGGCGTGCCGAGAAGGCTCTTCCCCGGAATGCCGGCGGAGGCGGGGGTCTTCTGGAGGAGGGGGTCGCCCGGGTACACCGCGTTCTGGGGATAGAGGGCGAAGGGGTCGGCGCCGTCCTCCAAGGGGGTCTTCCGGACCGGGAAAAACGGAAGAATCTGGGCGGGAACACCGGGTTGGGGCGGCTCCCCCCGGGCGATCACGACCCCATCTTCCGGCGCCTGCCCCCCTTCGAACACCGAGAGCGCCATCCGGATGCGGTCGGCCGAGGGAGGCGGCTGGACGCCCAGTTCGGCGAGTCGGGCGAGAGCGGCCCGGGTAGCCTCCTCGAGATCGAAGGGCCCCTCGGCCCGGTAGGCGACCGCCTCCAGCCCTCCCTTTCTGAGTTCAATCCGTACGGCCACGCGGTCCTCCGTGGGGGGCGGCTTCGGGGTGGAAGGTTTTGTCCTCTCGTCGATCGGCGAGCGGCACGAGAAACTTTACACATCGGCCCGGATTCCGGCGCCGGGGTGGGGTCTCCGGTGGAAACGAGAAGGCGGCCCCCCTATAGTCCGCGTGGTCTCCCGCCGATAGGGAACCATCGGTTGAAACGGGGGGCGCGTGGGATCCGGTGCGGGAAGAAAAAGAAGGAGCGTGGGAATGCGCAGGACGGGTGTGGGGACGCGGTGGCTTTTGTGCCTCGCGGCGTCCGTTTTGGTTTCGGGGAGCGTGGGGGCGGCCGAACGGTCGCTTCTGGATCTCGACCTTCGGGAGTTGGCCGAGGTGGAGGTGACCTCGGTGTCGCGAAAGCCCCAGAAACTCGCCGAAACCCCGGCCGCCGTGTACGTCATCACCGCCGAGGAGATCCGCCGCTCCGGCGCCACCACGCTGGCCGAGGCGTTGCGGCTCGCGCCGGGGGTGGAGGTGTCGCGGATCAACGCGAGCACCTGGGCCGTCACGATCCGGGGCGGGGCGGACCGGTTCAGCAACAAGCTCCTCGTTCTGGTGGACGGCCGGTCCGTGTACACGCCGCTCTTTTCCGGGGTGTACTGGGACGTCCAGGACATCGCGCTGCAAAACGTGGAGCGCATCGAGGTGATCCGGGGCCCGGGGGCCTCGGCATGGGGGGCCAACGCGGTCAACGGCGTGATCAACGTCATCACGAAGCCGGCCGCCGAGACCCAGGGATGGACCGCCGAGGCGCTGGCCGGAACCGAGGAGCGGGCCCAGGGGTTCCTGCGGTACGGAACCCGGCTGGCCCCCGGCGTCTGGGCCCGGGGGCATCTCCGGTACGCGGACCGGGGCGAGGGGGCGGACGCCCTGGGGATTGAGGCGGACGACGACTGGCAGGCCCTTCGGGGGGGCGTCCGGGTGGACGGCGAACCGGGCGGGGCCGACCGCTGGTCGCTCCAGGCCGAGGCGTACCGGGGGTGGAACGACCTCGCCTACGCCGACGCGACCCGTCGGGTCCTGGGAGCCGAGGACCTCCTGGGGCTTCCCGTGCTCGAGGACCGGGTGCGAACCCGCGGGGGATGGCTCCTGGGCTCCTGGACCCACGTGACCGAGGGGTTTGCGGAGTGGCAGGTCCAGTTTTACCTGGACCGGACCGTGCGGGACGAACCCCTGCTCGCGGAGACCCGCGACACCTGGGACCTCGATCTCAAGCACCGCATCCCCCCCGTCCGGGGGCACGAGATCCAGTGGGGCCTCGGGATGCGCCGAACCGCCGACCGGCTGGACGGTTCGTCCGTGGTGTCCTTCGCAAGCGACCGGGAGGCCGATCTGCTGTGGAGCGCCTTCGCCCAGGACGAGGTTTCCCTGGTGGGGGACCGAGTGCGGCTCCTCGTGGGCACCAAGGTGGAGCGGAACGAGTACACGGGGGTCGAGTGGCAGCCGACGGCGAGGGTGCTGGGCCGGGTTGCCCCCCACGTGGTGCTGTGGGCCGCCGGGTCGCGGGCGGTTCGCACCCCGAGCCGGGCGGAGGACGACGGCCGGATCACGAGCGGGTTCGTTCCTCCGGGCGTGGCGGCGGGGTTCGGCGGCCCCCCGAACCCCGCTCCGGTGCCGATGCGGCTCGAGCCCTCGGGGGACTTCGAGAGCGAGGTGCTCTGGGCCTACGAGGCGGGGGTTCGGTTCCTGGCCGGCCGGAGCCTCTCGGTGGATGTGGCCGGATTCTGGCACCGCTACGATGACCTTCGGACCTTCGAGCCGCTGCCGCGGGAGAACCCGGACGACCCGGTGCTCGTTCGCGCCGACAACCGGGCGAAGGGGCGGTCGATCGGGTTCGAGGCGGCCGTGGACTGGTTCCCGACGGACTGGTGGAGGGTCTACGGCGCGTACGCGTGGGAGACCCTGGACATCGAGTTGGACGACGGCAGCCGGGACGTGTTCACCGAGAACGAGGAGGGCCGAAGCCCCCGGCACCGGCTCTCGGTGCGCTCGTCCACGGACCTCGGGGCCGGGTGGGAGTTCGACGTCTGGGGCCGGTACGTGGGAGCCCTGGAGCAGGACGGGGTGGACGCCTACACCGAGCTCGATCTTCGGCTCGGGTGGCGCCGGGGCCCCTGGCGGGTGGATCTCGTGGGGCAGAACCTGCTCGCGCCCTCCCACCTGGAGTTCGTCCCGGGGAAGGCGATCCAGACCCTCCCCACCGAGGTGGAACGGGGGGCGTACGTTCGGGTGTCGTTGGCGCTTCCGTAGCGCGGGGGAGGGTGCGGCGTGACGCGGAGGGGGTTTTTCCGGCGGGTGGGGGCGATGGGGCTGGCGCTGGTGCCGGGCCTGGCCTGGGCGGCGCCCCGGAGGGCCCGCGAGCAGGAGATCAAGCTCGCGTACCTCTACAACCTCGTCCGGTTCACCCGGTGGCCGGAGGGAGTGCCGGCCGAGGGCGAGCCCTTTCGGTTCGGGCTGTGGGGCGGTGACCCGTTCGGGACCTCTTGGGACGACCTGGCGCTGCGGCGGGTCGGCGGCCGGCCCGCCGAGGCGGTGCGGGTCCGGAACCCGGCCGAGGCGCTTCGGTGCCATGCGCTCTTCCTCGTGGAGGAGGACGGCGCGCTCCTGGGCCGGATGCTCGAGGCGGTCCGGGGACGCCCGGTCCTGACGGTCGGGGACGCGCCGGGGTTCGTGGACCGCGGCGGGATGGTGGGGTTCGTGCACCGGGACGGGCGGATCCGGTTCGAGATCAACGTGGGCGCGATGCGCCGGAGCGGGCTTCGGATGAGCGCCGACGTGCTGCGGCTGGCCGCGCGGGTGGTCGGCCTGGAAGGGAAGGGTGATGTTTCGCTTCCGTGACATGCCCGTGGCGCGGAAGGTCGGGCTCGCGGTGGTGCTGGCGAGCGCCCTGTCGCTCACGATGGCCGTGGGGGCGTTCGCCTGGAGGGAGGTCCGTTCGTACCGGCACCACGCGGTGGACCGGCTCCGGACCCTGGCCGAGGTCCTCGCGGCGAACTCCGCGGCGGCGCTGCTCTTCGACGATGCCGACGCCGCGGCCCGGACCCTGGCGTCCCTGGCGTCCCAGCCCCGGGTCGACGGGGCCTGGCTCCTCCGGCCGAACGGGCGGGTGTTCGCCCGGTACGGGGCCGACGGGCCTCCGCCGCGGCCGGAGGAGGGGGCCGAGGCCGTGCGCTGGGAAGGCCGGTGGCTCGTGGTGGCCCGGCCGGTGCGCCTCGACGACGAGCCCCTGGGGTGGATCGTGATCCGGGAGCACGCGGGGGAGCTGGTGGCCCAGCTCTGGTGGGGGGCCGGCGTCGCGCTGGGGATTTTCGGCCTGGCGGTGGTGGTGGCCTGGGCCGTCTCCCTGCCCCTGCGGCGCCGCATCTCGGCCCCGATCCGGGCGCTCGCCGAGGCCATGGAGCGGGTGGGCGAATCCGGGGATCTGAACGTGCGCGTCCCGGGCCGGGGCCGGGACGAGGTGGGAACCCTGATCCGGGGGTTCAACCGGATGCTCGAGCAGATCGCCGACCGGGACGAGAGGCTCGGCCGCCTGGCCGCGGCCGTGGACCAGGCGGCCGAAGGGATCGTGGTGACCGACCCGGACGGCCAGATCCAGTACGCGAACCGCGCGTTCCGGGCGCTGGTGGGCCTGGGGGAGGAGGGGGGGACGGGGATCAACCTGTTCTCCCTGTACCCCACCGACGAGCCCCGGGTGGACGAGCTTCGCGACGCCGCCGAGCACGGCCGGGTGTGGAGCGGGCGGCTGCGGGCCCTGCGGGCCGACGGGAGCTGGTATCACGAGGAGTGCGCGCTTTCGCCCGTCAAGGGGGCGGGCGGGGAGGTGCACAGCCTCGTGGTGGTGAAGCGCGACGTCACCCGCGAGGTCGAGTTCGAGGCGCGGCTCGCGCAGAACCAGAAGCTCGAGGCCCTGGGAACCCTGGCCGGCGGCGTGGCCCACGATTTCAACAACGTGCTGACGCCGATCCTGGGCTACGCGGAGCTCGCCCTCAACCAGGTGGAGGCCAACACCCGGCTCCACGGCAATCTCTCCCGGATCCTCCGGGCGGCCGAGCGGGCCAAGGGGCTCGTCGACCAGATCCTGGCGTTCAGCCGCCAGAGCGAGGATACGCGGGTCGCGCTCCGGTTCGGCGAACTCCTCCAGGAGACCGAGGAGCTCCTGCGGGCTTCGATCCCCAAGCGGGTGCGGCTCGCCGTGCGGTGGGACGCCGGGGAGGACGGGGTCGTCGGAAACCCCACCCAACTCCAGCAGGTCGTGATGAACCTGGTCACCAACGCCTGCCACGCCATGGAGCCCGAGGGGGGAACCGTGGAGATCGGGGGGGAGACGGTGGAGGTGCGGGAGCCCGAGCCGGACCTCGCGGCGGGCCGGTACCTGGTGCTCCGGGTCACGGACGAGGGCTGCGGCATGCCCCCCGAGGTCCAGGCCCGGATCTTCGAGCCGTTTTTCACCACCAAGGAGGTGGGGAAGGGAACCGGGCTGGGCCTGGCCGCGGTGCACGGGATCGTCAAACAGCACGGGGGGGCGATCCGGGTGGACTCGGTGGTGGGGCGGGGCACCACGTTTCGCGTGTACCTGCCGCTGGCCGGGCGGGCGGATCGGGTGGAGGAACGAGTCGGCGCCCGGGAGACGATGCCCCGGGGCCGGGGGGAGCGGATCCTGGTGGTGGACGACGAGATCGAGGTCGCCGACTTCCTGGCCCAGACCCTCGAAACCCTGGGGTACCGGGTGGAGGCCGTGCTCTCGGCGGAGGAGGCCTGGCAGCGGTTCTCCCGCTCGCCCGGGGCGGTGGACCTGCTCCTCACCGACCAGACCATGCCCGGAAGGACCGGGCTCGAGTTGGCCCGGCAGTGCCGGGAGCGGCGGCCGGATCTTCCCGTGGTGCTGTGCACCGGATACGCCTCCGCCGTGGCCACCGAGGAGCTGGCGGCGGCCGGGGTCGCCGTGCTCCTGGCCAAGCCGGTGTCGCCGCGGCAGCTCGCCGCGGAGGTGCGCCGGGTGCTCGACGGGGGGAAACGGCCGTAGCCGCGCCGTGCCCCGCCCGGGGCGCCCAGAAAAAAACGGCCCGCCGCGGGAAACGCGGCGGGCCGTCTCGGTCGTTGGTGGCGGTGCAGGGACTTGAACCCCGGACTCGGCGGATATGAGCCGCCTGCTCTGACCAACTGAGCTACACCGCCGGAAGGGGCGCTTTATATATGCAGGCGCCCGGCCCTGTCAAGCCGGACTGCCGGATCGCCGGCGCCGGTCAGGGCAGATCGTAGGCCAGCAGCCGGTGGCGCTCCTTGCGGAACAGGGTTCCCTCGGTCTGGACCAGAAGCGCGTAGAATCGCTTTCCCGCCGCCGTGGGGTCCCAATCGATGTCCACGAACGCGCCCGGCACCTTGGGCCCCTCGGCCACCGGAACGAGGGTGAGCCCGTCCCACTTCCACAGGAGCGCCTGGCCGTGGGAGAACGCGGCCACCCGCTGGAACACCCGGCTCAGGGTGCCCTCGTTTCGGAACAACACGAGCTGGGGTTCGGCGCCCACGAGGCGCGAGAGGGTCCGGCCGTGGACCCGGTAGTAATCCTCGTCCTGGTAGTCCCGCACCCGCTCCTCTCCCTGGAGGGCCACCCGGCTCCCCTTGACCGGGTCGGCGCTCTCGAACCGCTCGGTGCCGGCCCCGTCGTACAGGCGCAGCCGGTCCGACTGGGTCGTGACGGCCCAGCCCGGGTCGTCCGGGCCCAGGGCCACCGGGTCGAGGTTTGCGGGCAGGGCCGCCGCCGGCAGTTCCAGGGCGTCGCCGGCCTCATAGCCCGCCCCGCTCCACCGGAGCTCCCGGAGGGTGCCGGCGAACAGATCCTTACCGATGCCCGGGCGGGCCACCACGGCCCGGGGGGTCGGGTGTGGCCAGGCCTTGACGAACCCCGGGATGCGCTCGCCCTTGGACGCCAGGGCGGATCCGAACCATTCGAGGGCCTGGCTCACCGGATGGGTTCCGTTCATTCCCGCCACGAACACCTCGGGTTTGCCGTTTCCGTCGAGGTCGGCCGCCGACACGAGGGCCGGCCGGATGCCGGGGGGCACGGGCGCGTCCCAGAGCTCCTGGAACCCCTGCCCGGTGTCCCGGTAGGCGGTCAGGCCGTCCTCGGTGAGGACCAGGATCTCGACGGTTCCGTCCCCCTCCAGGTCGAGAACCACGATGCCGAGGGCGTCCCCGTCCAGGGCGGAGCCGACCCGGGGCGAGGCGAGGGGGTTGGCGGCCGGCGCGCCGGGGGCGGAAGACGCCGGGCTCGGGGCCGCCGAGGGCGGCGCCGGGGCCGAGGGAACCGGCGCCGGGGACGGGCCACCCTGCGCGTGGCGCAGC
>CAZUYO010000108.1:0-9117 GCA_964624725.1 uncultured Thermodesulfobacteriota bacterium | reverse complement strand
GCCCGGGCGCCGGCCATCGTGGTGAAGTAGGGCACGTTGTACTCCAGGGCCGCCCGGCGGATATGGAACGAGTCGGCGATGGCCTTGGCGCCCTGGGTCGTGTTGACGAGGAGGTCCACCTCGCCGTTCACGATGACGTCCACCACGTGGGGCCGGCCCTCCTGCACCTTCTTGACCACCGCGACCGGGATCCCCTCGGCCTCGAGGAACGCCGCCGTGCCCCGGGTGGCGATGATCCGGAACCCCTCCTCCACCAGGCGCCGGGCCACCTGGGCCGCGGCCGGCTTGTCGTCGTCCCGCACCGATACGAACACCGTGCCGGAAAGGGGCAGGCGGTTGCCCGCGGCCACCTGGGCCTTGGCGAAGGCCATGCCGAAATCGGTGTCGATGCCCATGACCTCGCCGGTGCTCTTCATCTCGGGCGAGAGAATCGTGTCCACCCCCGGGAACTTCACGAAGGGGAACACGGCCTCCTTGACGCTCACGTGGCGCGGCTCGGGCACCTCGGTGATCCCGAGCTCGTCCAGGGTCTTTCCGGCCATGACCCGGGCCGCGATCTTCGCCAGGGGCACCCCGGTGGCCTTCGACACGAAGGGCACGGTGCGGCTCGCCCGGGGGTTCACCTCGAGCACGTAGATCGTGCCGTCCTGCACCGCGAACTGGACGTTCATGAGCCCCTTGACCTCCAGGGCGAGGGCGAGGGCCTCGGTCTGGCGCCGGATCTCCTCGACGAGGTCGGCCCCCAGGCTGTAGGGCGGGAGCGAACAGGCCGAGTCCCCCGAATGGACCCCGGCCTCCTCGATGTGCTCCATGATCCCGGCCACCACCACCCGCCGGCCGTCGGCCACGGCGTCCACGTCGATCTCCACCGCGTCCTTGAGGAACTTGTCGATCAGGACCGGGTGCTCGGGGCTCGCCTCCACGGCCTCGGTCATGTACTGGCGGAGGCTTCGCTCGTCGTACACGATCTCCATGGCCCGGCCGCCCAACACGTAGCTGGGCCGCACCACCACGGGGTACCCGATGGCCGCGGCCACGGCCTCGGCCTCCTCCGGGCTCCGGGCGATCCCGTTTTCGGGCTGCTTGAGCCCGAGCTCGTGCAGGAGCTTCTGGAACCGCTCCCGGTCCTCGGCCAGGTCGATCTTGTCGGGGCTCGTGCCGATGATGGGCACCCCGGCGGCCTCCAGGGCCCGGGCCAGCTTGAGCGGGGTCTGGCCGCCGAACTGCACGATCACCCCATGGGGCCGCTCGGTGGCCACGATGTTCAACACGTGCTCGAGGGTGAGCGGCTCGAAGTAGAGCCGGTCGGCCGTGTCGTAGTCGGTGGACACGGTCTCGGGGTTGCAGTTGACCATGATGGTCTCGTACCCGTCCTCCCGCAGGGCCATGACCCCGTGCACGCAGCAGTAGTCGAACTCGATGCCCTGGCCGATCCGGTTCGGCCCCCCGCCCAGGATCATGATCTTCTTCCGAGGGGTGGGCTCGGCCTCGCACTCGGCCTCGTAGGTGGAGTAGAGGTACGGGGTGCGGGCCTCGAACTCGGCCGCACAGGTGTCCACCCGCTTAAAGACGGCCCGGATCCCGGCCTCCTCGCGCCACCGGCGCACCTCGGCCTCGCTCACCTCCAAAAGGTCGCCGAGCCGCCGGTCGGTGAACCCCCACTCCTTGGCCTCCCGGAGCACCTCGTCCGGGAGCCGGCCCCGGCCGGCGGATTTCCGGTAGGTGCGCAGTTCCCCTTCGAACTCCACGATCTGCCGGAGGTTCTCGAGGAACCAGGGGTCGATCTGGGTGATCCCGTGGATCTCCTCGGTCGTGAACCCCCGGCGGTAGGCCTCGGCCAGATACCAGAGCCGCTCCCAGTTGGGCACCCGCAGGCGGTCGGCGATCCGCTCGCGGATCTCGGCCTCGGAAAGGGCGGCCGCGTCTTTGAGGGGCGAGCGCAAGCCGTGGATGTCCTTCTCCAGGCTCGCCACGGCCTTCTGGAGGCTCTCCTTGAAGGTCCGGCCGATGCTCATCACCTCGCCCACGCTTTTCATCTGGGTGGTGAGGATCGCGTCGGCCTTGGGGAACTTCTCGAAGTCGAACCGGGGGATCTTGGTGACCACGTAGTCGATGGTGGGCTCGAAGCTGGCCGGGGTCTCCTTGGTGATGTCGTTGGGGATCTCGTCCAGGGTGTAGCCCACGGCGAGCTTGGCCGCGATCTTCGCGATGGGGAACCCCGTGGCCTTCGAGGCCAGGGCCGACGAGCGGCTCACCCGGGGATTCATCTCGATCACCACCATCCGGCCGGTCCCGGGGTCCACGGCGAACTGGATGTTGGAGCCCCCGGTGTCGACCCCGATCTCCCGGATCACGGCGATGGCGGCGTCGCGCATCACCTGGTACTCCTTGTCCGAGAGGGTCTGGGCCGGGGCCACGGTGATGGAGTCGCCGGTGTGCACCCCCATGGGGTCGAGGTTCTCGATGGAGCAGATGATGACGACGTTGTCCTTGCCGTCGCGCATCACCTCGAGCTCGTACTCCTTCCAGCCCAGGACCGACTCCTCGACGAGCACCTCGTTGACGGGGCTCTGCTCGAGGCCCCACTTGATCATGCGCTCGAACTCCTCCCGGTTGTACGCGATGCCCCCGCCGGCGCCGCCCAGGGTGAACGAGGGCCTGAGGATCGCCGGGAACCCGATCTCGTCCACGATCCGCAGGGCCTCGGCCAGGCTGTGGGCGTAGCCCGACCGGGGCAGGTCGAGCCCGATCCGCTCCATGGCCTCCTTGAACCGGGCCCGGTCCTCGGCCTTCTCGATCGCGGGGAGCTTGGCGCCGATGAGTTCCACCCCGTAGCGGTCGAGGATGCCCATCTTGGCGCACTCCACGGCCACGTTGAGCCCGGTCTGGCCGCCCAGGGTGGGCAGGAGGGCATCGGGCCGCTCCTTCTCCAGGATCCTCTCCACCACCTCGGGGGTGATGGGCTCCACGTAGGTGCGGTCGGCCATCTCGGGGTCGGTCATGATGGTGGCCGGGTTGGAATTGAGCAGCACCACCCGGTAGCCCTCCTCCTTGAGGGCCTTGCAGGCCTGGCTTCCGGAGTAGTCGAACTCGCAGGCCTGGCCGATCACGATCGGCCCGGCGCCGATGATCAGAATCGTCTCGATGTCGGTTCGTTTGGGCATGGCAGAATCCAGGAATCAGAATTCAGAAGACAGGAATCGGGGAAGAAGGGTCTCGTGTCCGCACCGGGCTCCGCAAGCCGGTGACCGGAGCGTGGGGAAGCGGGTCACGCGTCACCCGTCACCCGTCACCGAACCTACCCCTTCTCCATCAGTTCCACGAACCGGCGAAAGAGGTACTTGGCGTCGTGGGGGCCGGGGCTCGCCTCGGGGTGGTACTGCACGCTGAACACCGGGTACTCCCGGTGCCGGATCCCCTCCACCGTGCGGTCGTTGAGATTGAGGTGGGTCACCTCGATGGCGTCGGCGTGGGGGGAGGCCTTGAGGCTCTCCATGTCCACGACGAAGTTGTGGTTCTGGCTCGTGATCTCCACCTTCTCGGTGGCCAAGTCCTTGACCGGCTGGTTCGCGCCGTGGTGGCCGAACTTGAGCTTGCGGGTGGTGCCGCCGAGGGCGAGCCCCAGGATCTGGTTCCCCAGGCAGATCCCGAAGATCGGCACCTTCCCCAGGAGCTCCCGCACCGCCTCGGCGGCGTAGGGCGCGCCCTGGGGGTCGCCCGGGCCGTTCGAGAGGAACACCCCGTCGGGGTTTCGGGCCAGCACCTCGGAGGCCGGGGTCGAGGCCGGCACCACGGTCACGTCGCACCCCACCTCGGTGAGGAGCCGGAGGATGTTGTATTTGACCCCGAAGTCGTAGGCCACCACCCGGAACCGGCCGGGGGACCGGGGCGTGCGGTACCCCTCGCCGGGCCGCCACTCCCCCTGCTCCCACCGGAACGGCTCGGCGCAGGTCACCTCGCGCACGAGGTCCCGGCCCTCGATGGGCGGGGCGGCCCGGGCCCGGTCCACGAGCTCGTCGGGGTCGAGCACCTCGGTGGAGATGGCCCCCATCATGGAGCCCTCCTCCCGGAGCCGCTTGGTCACGGCCCGGGTGTCCACCCCCTGGATCCCCACGATCCCCTGCTCCCGCAGGAACTCGCCCAGGCCCTTTTGGGCCCGCCAGTTGGACGGGGTCTCCCAGGCCTCCTTGACGATGAACCCCTCGACGTGGATCCGGTAGGACTCGTAGTCCTCCTCGTTCACGCCGTAGTTCCCGATCTCCGGGTAGGTCATGGCCACGATCTGGCCCTTGTAGGAGGGGTCGCTCAGGACCTCCTGGTACCCGGTCATGCTCGTGTTGAACACCACCTCGCCGACGGTCGTGCCCTCGGCCCCGAAGGACCATCCCCGGAACACGGTGCCGTCGGCCAGGGCGAGTAGCGCCTTTTTCATGCGGGAAGCCTCTCTGCGGTATCGAGATTCTCGGCCGTGATCCGGCCCTGCCAGTACACGAACCTTCCCCCCACCACGGTGCCCACGGCCCGGCCCCGGAGTTCCATGC
The DNA here is from genome assembly GCA_964624725.1 of uncultured Thermodesulfobacteriota bacterium. Classification (GTDB taxonomy): domain Bacteria; phylum Desulfobacterota; class Deferrisomatia; order Deferrisomatales; family Deferrisomataceae; genus Deferrisoma. The sequence continues at coordinate 4,576 of CAZUYO010000108.1, read as the reverse complement.
CGGCGAACGGGCAGTTTCGGGACTTCGAGAAGAACGCCGCCGGGTCCACGGTCCAGCGGGCCTCGGGGTCCACCAGCGCGATGTCGGCCGGGCTTCCCGGGGCGAGCGTCCCCCCCGGGAGCCCCAGGGCCCGGGCCGGCCCGGCGGTGAGCGCGGCCACGGCCCGCACCCGGTCCAGGAGCCCGTGGTGCACGAGCCGCAGGGTCACCCCGAGGCTCGTCTCGAGCCCGATCACCCCGTTGGGGGCGGCCTCGAACTCCACCTCCTTCTCGTCGGGGGCGTGGGGGGCGTGGTCGGTGGCGATGGCGTCCACCACCCCCCGGCGCAGGGCCTTCTGCACGGCCTCCACGTCGGCGATCTCCCGCAGGGGCGGGTTCATCTTGGCGTTCGTGTCGAACCCCCGCACCGCGTCCTCGGTCAGGGTGAAGTAGTGGGGCGCCGTCTCCCCGGTCACCCGAAGCCCCATGCGCTTGGCGTAGCGGAGGAGCTTCATCGACCCCCGGGTCGAAAGGTGCGCCAGGTGGAGCCGCGCCCCCGTGCGCCGGGCCAGCAGGAGATCCCGGGCCACCTGGATCTCCTCGGCCTCGGCCGGGATCGCCGGAAGCCCCAGGTACGCCGAGGCGAGCCCCTCGTTCATGGCCCCCCCGGCGGCGAGGTCGAGGTCCTCGCAGTGGCTCACCACCGTGAGCCCGAAGGCCGAGGCGTACTCCAGGGCCCGGCGCATGAGAAGGCTTGAGGAGACGGGATGGCCGTCGTCGGTCACGGCCACGCACCCGGCCTCGGCCAGGTCCCCGATCTCGGCCAGATCCTCGCCCTTGAGGCCCTTCGAGATCGCGCCCACCGGGTACACCCGGCACACCCCGCCCTGCCGGGCCCGCTCCAGGATGTAGCGGGTCACCTCGGCGTTGTCGTTCACCGGCCGGGTGTTGGGCATGGCGCACACGGCCGTGAACCCGCCCGCGGCGGCGGCCCGGGTGCCCGAGGCCACGTCCTCCTTGTACTCCTGGCCGGGCTCCCGCAGGTGCACGTGGATGTCGATGAGGCCCGGCAGCACCCAAAGCCCCGCGGCGTCCACCACCGGGGCCCCGCCCGGGTCGATGGAGGGCTCCACGGCCGCGATCTTCCCGTCGGCCACGACCACGTCGCGGGGGGCGTCGACCCCGGCCGCCGGGTCGATCACGTGGCCCCCGCGGATCACGAAGTCCATTCCGACCTCCCTCCCCCCAGGAGGAGATAGAGCACCGCCATCCGCACGGCCACCCCGTGCTCCACCTGCTCCAGGATCACCGAGCGGGGGCCGTCGGCGAGCTCCGAGGCGATCTCGACCCCCCGGTTCATGGGCCCCGGGTGCATCACGATGGCGTCGGCCGCGGCCCGCTCCATGACCCGCGGGTTCAGGCCGAACACCCGGGCGTACTCCCGGTCCGAGGGGAACACGGCCCGGCCCAGGCGCTCCTTCTGGATCCGCAGGGCCATCACCACGTCGGCCCCCGCCACGGCCTCGGCCACCCGGGTGAAGGCCTCCACCCCGAGCCGCTCCACCTGGGGCGGGAGCATGGTGGGCGGGCCGCACACCCGCACCCGGGCCCCCAGCTTCGTGAGCGCGTGGATGTTCGACCGGGCCACCCGGGAGTTGGCGATGTCGCCCACGATCGTCACCGTGAGGCCCTCGATCCGGCCCTTGTGCTTTCGGATCGTGAACAGGTCCAGGAGCGCCTGGGTCGGGTGCTCGTGGCGGCCGTCCCCCGCGTTCACCACGGCGCAGGCGAGGTGCCGGGCCACGAACTCGGCCGCCCCGGCGGCCGAGTGGCGGATCACCACGGCGTCGGGCCGCATGGCCTCGATGTTCTTCACGGTGTCGAGGAGCGTCTCGCCCTTCTTGACCGAACTCGTCGAGGCCGAGAAGTTCACCGTGTCGGCCGAGAGGCGCTTCTCGGCGATCTCGAAGGAGAGCCGGGTGCGGGTCGAGGCCTCGAAGAACCCGTTGACCACGGTCTTCCCCCGGAGCGCCGGCACCTTCTTGACCTCCCGGCGGGAGACGTCCAGGAACCCCTCGGCCGTGTCGAGGATGTGCACGATCTCCTCGGGGGCCAGGGGCTCGATGGCCACGAGATCCTTCCGCGCGAACGCCACGGTCACCCCTCCCCCTCCTCCCACCCCGGCTCCACCAGGAACACGGCGTCGTCGGCCGGGTCGTCGCCCACCCGCACCTCGATCTCCTCCTCGGGCCGGGTGGGCTCGACGTGGCCCACGTAGTCGGGCTGGATCGGGAGCTCCCGGTGGCCCCGGTCCACGAGCACCGCGAGCTGGATCGCCCGGGGCCGGCCCAGGTCCACCAGGGCGTCGAGCGCGGCCCGCACGGTGCGACCCGTGTAGAGCACGTCGTCCACCAGCACCACCACCCGGTCGTCCAGGGAGAACGGGATGTCCGTGGGGCCCAGGGGCGGGGGCGCCCCCTTGCGGCCCAGGTCGTCGCGGTAGAGGGTGATGTCGAGCCGGCCCACGGGAACCTCCACCCCCTCGGCCCGCCGGACGTGCTCGGCGAGCCGCCGGGCCAGGAGGTCGCCCCGGCGCACGATGCCCACGAGGGCGAGATCCCGGGTGCCCCGGTTTCGCTCGAGGATCTCCAGGGCCATCCGGGCCAGCGTGCGGCGCACGGCCTCGGCGTTCAGAAGCACCCTGCGGTACGGTTCGGGCATGGGATCCTTCCGCTGGGAGGCTGGGACGCTAGGAGGTTAGGACGCGCGAACCTCGGGTTCCGGCCCACCCGAACCCCTTGTCCACGCGCGGCCGGCCCCGGCCGAACTCAAAAAAAAACCTTCTCGCCTGGGCGGAGAAGGTTTCGTCTCGTCGTTCGGGGTGAAACGGGTCCGACATCGGTGCTCCTACGGGCCCCCGGTTTCCGGTTGGCGCGGGAGTCTACCAGCCGGCCTCCCGGGGGTCAACCGCTCGCCGCGTCCGGCGGGCACAAGAAACCGCCGGCCCAAACGCTGCCGGACCGGCGGTCGAGGGGTCTGAAGGGAAAGAACGCTCAGGCGGGCGCCGGGGCCAGGGAGTCCCCCACGGGGCGGGGAAACGCGGACCGGACCGGGGCCTCGGCCTCCACGAGCGACCAGGCGTCGGGACGCGCCAGGAGCGCCTTCACCAGGTGGTCGTGCATCGCGTGTCCGCCCTTGTGGACGATGAGGTGGCCCTGGATCGGGTGGCCCACGAGGGCCAGGTCGCCGATGGCGTCCAGAACCTTGTGGCGAACGGGTTCGTCGGGCATGCGAAGCCCCTCGGGATTGAGCACCCGGTCCCCCTCCACGACCACGGCGTTCTCCAGGCTTCCGCCAAGGGCTTTGCCGTTCTTTCGGAGGAACTCCACCTCGTGGAGGAACCCGAAGGTCCGCGCCGAGGCCACGGCGCCCGCGAACCCCTGGGGTGTGACGTCGAGGAAGTAGTGCTGGGATCCCGGGAACCGGCCGCCGAAGTCGATGGAGTAGGTCACGCGGAATCCCGGGGCGGGCCGCAGGATGCAGAACTTGTCCCCGTCCTGCACCCGGATCGGCTTCTCGACCCGGAGGAACTGCCGGGGGCGGTCCTGCCGTCGCAACCCCGCGGAGAGGATCGCGTTGACGTAGGGAAGGGCGCTGCCGTCGAGGATCGGCACCTCGGGCCCGTCCACCTCGATGCGGGCGTTGTCCACGCCGAGCCCCGCCAACGCGGCCAGGCAGTGTTCCACCGTCGACACCTCGGCCCCGTCCCGCGCCACCACGGTGGCCAGGGAGGTGTCGGTCACATAGCGGCTTTCCGCCGGGATTTCCACCTGGGGCGTGAGGTCGGTGCGCACGAACCGAAGTCCGGACCCGGGCCGCGCCGGGGCGATGCGCATCCGGGTCCGCCGGCCCGAGTGCAGGGCCACCCCCTCCAGGGCAATCGTACGGCTCAGCGTGTGCTGCCAGCGATGATTCATCGCGAACGTTCTCCTCTGCGAAATCCAACCGAACCGGGCGCACGCGCCCGCCACGGGCACAGCGAAGGAGCAAGGACCATGCCAAACAGGCCCTAGAACATTCAAAACAGTAAAAACACGTGTGTTCCCAAGGCGTTGAGAGCCTCCGGTCCCCCCCGAGGGATTCCGTGGAGTGGCGAATCGGCCACGGCCCGGGCCGAGGGCCGTGGAAAATCGGCAACAGGCACCGGCCCGACGGGTGGCGGCAAACCCAAAACCGGCCCCCCCGCCCTGCCGCCGGGTAAACCCTGCGGCCCCCCGGCGCGTCTTAAGGGCTAGAACGCGCCGCGGCGATCCAACCCAAGAACTAACCCACAAAGGAGGGACCACCATGCGGAAACTCGTTCTCGCCACGATCTTGGCCCTCGGTGCGGCCACCGCCGCGCCGGCGTGGCAGCGCCCCACCCCGGCAGAGGTCAGGGCCTTTCGGGCCGACCGCCACGCCGACGTGGTGTCGTTCCGCCGCGACCGCGCCCAGGACCGGCGCCGGTTTCGGGAGGAGATGCGGGAAAACCGCTGGGCGTGGCGCCACGCCGACACCCCGGCCGAACGCCGGGCGGTTCGACACGAAACCCGCGAGGA
>CAZUYO010000107.1:0-9123 GCA_964624725.1 uncultured Thermodesulfobacteriota bacterium | reverse complement strand
TCCGGCCCGGCGGCGGGCGATCTCGGCGGCTAGGCGTGCCGCTTCGCGGAAGCTCGTCGCGCTGGCCCGCCCCGTCCCCGCGATGTCGAAGGCCGTGCCGTGGTCCGGGCTCGTGCGCACGATGGGAAGCCCCAGGGTCACGTTCACGGCGTCGTCGAAGTGGAGGAGCTTCAGGGGCCCCAGGCCCTGGTCGTGGTACATGGCCACGGCCACGTCGAATGCGCCCGAGGCCGCCCGGTGAAAAAGCACGTCGGCCGGCACCGGGCCCTCGGCCGCGATGCCCTCGGCCCGGGCCGCCGCGACGGCCGGGGCGATCGCCTCGGCGTCCTCGGAGCCCAGAAGGCCCCCTTCGCCGGCGTGGGGGTTCAGGGCGGCCACGCCGATCCGGGGGTTCGGAATCCCGAAATCCCGCCGAAGCCCCCGGTGGGCGCCCCGGATCGTGGCCAGCACCCGCTCCTGGGTGACCGCCCGGGGCACCTCCGCGAGCGGCAGATGGGTCGTCACCAAAACCACCCGGAGCCGGGGCCCGGCCAGCATCATGAGGGCCCGCCCCCCGCACAGGGCCTCCAGCATCTCGGTGTGGCCGGGATACGGGTACCCCGCGGCCGCAAGGCCCGCCTTGGTCAACGGAGCCGTCACGAGCGCCTCGGCCCTTCCCCCGCGCACCAGGCCCACGGCCGCCTCGACCGCCCGGGCCGCCACCCGGCCCGACCGGGCCGTCGGACGGCCCCAGTCCCAGTCCGGGGGCAGTTCGGCCTCCACCGACGCCATCGACCACGCCCCGAGGTCCACGCCGGCGAGCCCGGCCGCCCGTTCCCAGACCACCGGGGGGCCGACCAGCACGGGCTCCGCGCCGGGAACGCCGGCCGCCAGGGCCTTCAGCGCCACCTCGGCCCCGATCCCGGCGGGCTCCCCACAGGTCACGGCGATCCGGACGGTCTGGGCCATGTTCGTTCACCGCTGGAAAGCTGGAAGGCTGGGAAGCCAGAAGGCCACCCCCCTCGGTTCCGGCTTCGCCGCCTTCCCCAACCTCTGCGAGCGGACTTCATATCGGGGGGCGGCATTTTGCGAGAACCGATCCCACTGCGGAGTTCGCGGGCCTCCCCTCGCGAACCGCTGGTGTGCGGCGATCTCCAGCCCCGTTCCCCCTGTCCTCCGTCTTCTGGCTTCTGGCTCCCGACACCCCCCTACCCTTCCAGCCGCTTCACCTCGATCCGAGCTTTTTCCCGAAGCGAGCCGATCCAGGTGCGGTAGAGCTCCTCCTCCCGGTCCCGGAAGTACTCCTCCCGGATCCGGTCGCGCACCTCCTCGAAGGCCGGCACCCGACCCTTCCGGCGCTCCACCACCCGGAAGAGATGGTAGCTCCCGCGCATCTCCAGAACCGGCGTGACCGTGCCCGGCTCGGCGTCGGCCACGGCGTCTCGCAAGGGGGCCGCCAGGCTGTCCACCGGCACGAATCCCATGTCACCCCCGGCCGCCGCGGCGGGCCCGGTGGAGATCGCCCGGGCCACCTCGGCGAACGGGGCGCCGCCCAACACCTGGCTGCGGGCCGCCTCGGCCGCCTCGCGCGACGACGTCTGGATGTGCTCCAGATGCACGGCGTCGGGTTCCTGGAACCGCGCCACGTTCTTCAGATAGTACTCGCGGAGGGCCTCGTCGCTCACGTCGAGCTTGGCCCGGAGCACCCGGCTTGCGAGCTTCATCCGCTGGATCTGGGACCGGATCTCCTCCAGGTACGCGTCGTAGTCCACCCCCTGGGACTCCAGCACCTCGGGCAGCTTCTCCCGCTCGAGCCGGTTTCGCTCGCAGATGTCGCAGACCGCCTGTTCGAGCTCCTCGTCGGTCACCCGCACGCCGAGCCGCTCGGCCTCGGCCTCCACGAGGGCCTTTTCGATCAAGGCGTCCAGCGCGAGCTTACGGGCCTCCTCCCCCCGGGCCTCGCCGGTGCGCTCCTTTAGGGCCGCGAGCCGGCGAAGCTCGCCCAGGGTGATCACCCTGTCGTTCACCACCGCCGCCACGCCGTCGACGATGGCGGCCCGGGCGACCCCGGCCGTTGCCGCAAGGGCGATCAGTGCCGCCATCCACCGTTTCCACGATCCGAACATGATCGGCCTCCGCACCATCTCAGAAACGAGAGCGTAAAAACCCCTCCGGGGCCCCGCAACGCGTGAAGTAGGGTCGGGCCAGGGTCCGCCATGGGGCGGGCGAACGCGTTGGGATCCGGAACGCTCTCAGCCGCCCAGCCGCCCAGCCGCCTAGCCGCCTAGCCGTCTTCCCTACCACTCCCCACCGAGGCGCCGGAGAAACTCGGCCGCGTGGGCGATCACGGCCGGACCCGTGACCTCGCCCACCCGATAGACCACCCGCTGGTCCGGGGTCACACGGTACGCCTGGGGGTCCTGCTGGACCAGGGCGAGCACCCGCTCCGGGTCCACGGCGGGGCTTTCCCCGAACGCCACGACCAGGTTCGCCCCCGTGTAGTCCAGCGACGTCGCCCGAAGCGACAGGAGCCCCAGCCGCAGCTTCATGATCTCCAGCAGGTTCTCCACCGCAAGCGGCACCGGCCCGAACCGGTCGATGATCTCGTAGCGCAGCTCGTCGATCTCGCCCGCGCCCCGGGCCCGGGTGAGCCGTTCGTAGAGCTCCAGCCGCTGGGCCGGGTCGGGCACGTAGTCGGCCGGGAAGTGGGCCGGCACCTTGAGCCGGATCTCCGGCTCGGGGGCCTTCTCGGCCGGCTCCCCCTTGAGCCGCCGCACCGCCTGCTCCAGGAGCTCCGAGTAGAGTTCGAACCCGATCGCGGCCACGTGCCCCGACTGGGCTTTGCCCAGCATCTCCCCGGCGCCCCGGATCTCGAGGTCGTGGGTGGCCACCCGAAACCCGGCGCCCAGGTCCGTGAATTCCTGGAGCACCTGGAGGCGCTTTCGGGCCTCGGGGGTGAGCTCGGCCTCGGACGGGACCAGGAGATAGCAGTAGGCCCGCAGGTTCGACCGCCCCACCCGGCCCCGGAGCTGGTAGAGGTCGGCCAGCCCGAACCGGTCGGCCCGGTCGATGAGAATGGTGTTGGCCCGGGGGATGTCAAGACCCGACTCCACGATCGCCGTGCAGACGAACACGTCGATCTCGCCGGCCACGAAGGCCTCCATGACCCGCTCGAGCTCGCTCTCCTTCATCTGGCCGTGGCCCACCCCCACCCGGGCCTCGGGAACGAGGCTCCGGACCCGCTCGGCCACCTCTGCGATCGTCTCGATGCGGTTGTGCACGAAGTACACCTGCCCGCCCCGGGCGAGCTCCCGCCGGATCGCCTCGCGCACCAGGTCGTCGTCGTCCCGCGCCAGCACCGTGCGCACGGCGAGCCGGTCGGCGGGCGGGGTCTCGATGACCGAGAGGTCCCGCACCCCGGAAAGGGAGAGGTTCAGGGTGCGGGGGATCGGGGTGGCGGTGAGGGTGAGCACGTCCACCCGGGCCCGGAGCTTTTTGAGCCGCTCCTTCTGGGCCACCCCGAACCGGTGCTCCTCGTCCACCACCACGAGTCCCAGGTTCTTGAACCGCACATCCCGCTGGAGCAGCCGGTGGGTCCCCACCACGATGTCCACCGTGCCGTCCTCGAGGCCCTTGAGCACCCGCTTCTGCTCGGCCGGCCCCACGAACCGCGACAGCATGCCCACCGTGATCGGGTGCCCCTCGAACCGGCGCCGGAACGTGTGGAAGTGCTGGGCCGCCAGCACCGTCGTGGGCACCAGCACCGCGACCTGCCGGCCGTCGTGCACGGCCCGGAACGCCGCCCGGATGGCCACCTCGGTCTTCCCGTACCCCACGTCCCCGCACACGAGCCGGTCCATGGGCCGGGGGCCCGAGAGGTCGGCCATCACGGCCTCGATGGCCGAGAGTTGGTCCGGGGTCTCCTCGTAGGGGAAGGTGGCCTCGAACTCCCGGTAGGCGAGGTCGGGCGGCGCGTAAGGCGGCCGCTCGGCCAACTGCCGGCGGGCGTAGATCTCCAGGAGCTCGTGGGCGAGCTTCTCGATGCCCTCCTGGGCCTTGGCCCGGGTACGCTGCCAGGCCGTGCCGCCCAGCTTGTCGAGCCGGACCGGCCCCTCCCCCGGCGCGCTGTAGCGCTGGACGAGCCCGATCCGGGTGACCGGGAGGTACAGGCGGTCGCCGCCCGCGTACTCCAGGTGGAGGTAGTCGCCCTCCTCGCCCGCCACCTCCAGGTGCACCAGGCCCCGGTAGAGCCCGACCCCGAAGTCCACGTGGACCACGGCGTCGCCGGGCCGGAGGTCGGCCAGGGTCGAGCGGAACTCCCGCCGCCGGGGCGGGCGGCGGCGCACCTTCTCGCCCAGGATCTCCGTGTCGGTGATGATCCAGAGGCCCTTGGCCGGGAACCCGAACCCCCGCTCCAGCTCCCCCACGGCCAGGTGAAGGCCGCCATCGGCCGCGGGTTCCTCGGCGAACGGCTCGGGCTCGCCCAGGGGGAGCTCGTACCCGCCCAGGAGATCCGCGAGCCGCCGGGCGCCGCCGGCCGTCCGGGCCACGAACCACACGGCGTGGCCCTTGGCCCGCTCGGCCTCCACCGCCCCGACCAGGGGCTCCAGGAGGTGCTCTCCCCGGCGGCGGCGCAGTTCGGCCACCAGGCCGTCGTTCGACCGGGTGCGAAACGCGAGGGCCCGGCCCCCGCCGCCCTCGATCTCGAGCTCCTCCAGGTCGAGCCGCGTGCCCGAGGCGGCGAAGGCCTCCCACTCCTCGGGCCCGACGAAGGCGTCCGCCACCCGGGGAACGGGCCGGCCGGTCTCCACGGCCCGGTCGTGGGCCGTTTGGGCGTCGTCCAGGGCGTCGCGGGCCCGGGCCCCCACCTCGGCCGCGCCCTCCCGCACGAGCACCGCGTCGGCCGGCAGGTACTCCCACACCGCAGCCGGCCGCTCGTAGAGGTAGGCGAAGAACACCTCCCGGAGCACGCCCCCGGCCTGGGTCCGGAACGCTTCCAGGGCCTCGGCCGTCTCGGCGCGCGAGAGCCCGAGCTCCCGGCACCGCTCCCGGAGCCGGCGGGCGGCCGCCTCGATGGCCCCGTCGCCGGCCAGGGCCTCCCGGGCCGGCAGGAGCACCACCCGGTCCAGCCGGCCCACCGAGCGCTGGGTCTCGACGTCGAAGGGCCGGATCGACTCCACCTCGTCGCCGAAGAACTCGATCCGCACAGGCCGCGGGTACCCGGGGGGGAACACGTCGACGATGCCGCCCCGGGCGCTCACCTCGCCCCGCTCCGACACCTGCCCCACCCGGTGGTACCCGGCCGCCACCAGGTGCTCCAGGAGCCGGTCCCGGTCCACCTCCTCGCCCACGCCCAAGCTCCGCACCGCGGCCTCCAGGGCCTCGGGGGGCAGGGTGCGCTGGAGCACGGCCGTCACCGGGGCCACGGCCACCAGCGGCCCGCCCTGGCGGATGCGGGCCAGGGCCGCGAGCCGGCGGGCCGACACCTCGGGCAGGGGCGGGATCGCGTCGAAGGGCGAGGTCTCCCACGCCGGGAGCACCACGACCCGCTCGTCGCCCGGGTGCGCCGGGACCTCGGGTTCCCCCAGGAAGAACCGCACCTCGGCCGCGAGCCGGCGGGCCTCCGACAGGGTGGGGGTGAGGACGAGGTAGGTCCGGGGCAGGGCCGAGACGAGCCGGGCGAGCACGAAGGCCCGGCTCGATCCCCGAAGCCCCTGGGCCCGCACCGGCTGGTCGGGCCCCAGGAGGGCCTCCACCAGGTCGGCAACGCGGGCGCCGCGGCGCGGGGAAACGGGAGTCGTCATGGACGGGTACGAGGGATCGCCGGGGGCCGAGCCGTATCGCCCGCCCGCGCTCAGTCGCGGCCGGCCTGGAGCATGCGCTCCAGGGCCGTCACGGCCCGGGCCCGCACCGCCTCGGGCACGGTGACCACGTTCTCCATGGTCTCGAGGCTCTCGAGCACGTCCTCCAGGCTCGTGAGCTTCATGTTCGGGCAGATCATCTGGTCCGAGGGGGCCACGAAAGTCTTCTGCGGGCTGTCCTTCCGGAGCCGGTGGAAGAGCCCCGACTCGGTCCCGACGATCACGGTGTCGGCCTCCACCTCCCGGCACCACTCGATCATGCCCGAGGTGCTTTTCACCGCGTCGGCCAGGTCCAGGACCTCGGGCCGGCACTCGGGATGGGCCACGAACGGCGCGCCGGGGTACCGGGCCTTCGTGGCCTCCACGTCGGCGGCCCGCAGCCGGTGGTGGGTGGGGCAGTAGCCCTTCCAGTAGAGCACCGTCTGGTCCGTGTGCCGGGCCACCCACTGGGCCAGGTTCTGGTCGGGGGTCAGGTACACCGTGGGCGCGCCCACCGACCGGGTCACCTTCACCGCGTTGGCCGAGGTGCAGCAGATGTCGCTTTCGGCCTTCACCTCGGCCGAGGAGTTCACGTAGGTCACGATGGGCACCCCGGGGTGCTCCTCGCGGATCCGGCGCACGTCGTCGGCCGTGATCATGTCGGCCATGGGGCACCCGGCGTCCATGCGGGGCAGGATCACGGTCTTCTCGGGCGACAGGATCGCCGCGCTCTCGGCCATGAAATGCACCCCGCAAAACACGATGACCTCGGCGTCGGTTTTGGCCGCGGCCATCGAAAGGCCCAGGCTGTCGCCCGTGATGTCGGCCACGTCCTGCACCTCGCCCCGCTGGTAGTTGTGGGCCAGGATCACGGCCTTGCGCTCCCGGGCCAGGGCCCGGATGTCCCGCTGCAGCTTCTCCACGTTCATGGCGCTCCGTCCCTCGGAAACCCGGGCCCCGGCGCTCGCCGGAGCCCCGCGTGAAAACAGGGAATCGGGTATGCTACGGGCCCGCGGGCCGCCGGGTCAAGGAAGGCCGCGGGAGCGCGACGGATTCCGCCCCTTGACACGCCCCCGGCGGATCCGTATAAAGGGCGCCTTCGTTCCCCGGTAGCTCAATCGGCAGAGCGGGTGGCTGTTAACCACTAGGTTGGCGGTTCGAGTCCGTCCCGGGGAGCCAGAACACGCCCCGCCCGTCCCGGGCGGGTTATCCGTTTCGCCAAAGACCCCGCCGGCACACCCGGCGGGGTCTTTGCGTTTGGGGCGCCGTGCTGGGGCGGCGCCATCGCCTGACCCCACCTGCGGAAGCGTCTCCCGTTTCCGGAATCAGCATTCCGCGGCCAGACATCAGGCCTCCGTCCGCCGGCCCCTGCCGTTGGGTGCGCTCCCACAACGATGCTCCCGATGGAAACTGGTCATCCCGCAGAGTGTGGGGCAGAATGTTCCCGATCCCGCGCGAACGTAGGAGGCTCCCCATGGCGGACTACGCGGAACTCGTTGACGAGCGCACACTCCGGCTGCCGCCCGAACTCGCCAAGCGGTTTCGACCCTCCGACCGTTTCGCGGTGTGGGTCGTCGGGGACACGGTCTGCCTGAAGCGCGTCACGCCCCTACCCCTGACCGAGATCGTGGAGAAGGCGGAGCCCGGCGAGCCGCTGCCCGCGGAGGCGATCGCGGAAGAGGTTCGACGGTACCGCCGCGAGAACCGCCGGCGATAGCCTGTGATCGTAGTCCTCGACACGAACGTCTGGGTGTCCGGGGCTCTTTGGACCGGCGCGCCTTGGCGCGTGGTGCGACTCGCGGAACGGGGCGACCTCCGCCCCGTCGCGACCCCCTCGATGATGGACGAACTCGCAGGCGTGCTGGGACGGCCCCGATTCGAGCCTCGGTTACGTCAACTCGGGCTCACGCCCCCTGCGGTCCTCGCCTCGGTGCTCCGCCTTGTCACCCTGGTTCCCGATCCGCCCGCCCGGGCCGGCCCGCCCATCGTTCCGGAGGACCCGGACGACGAGGTATTTCTCCTCTGCGCGGCCGCAGTCGGAGCCGCCTGCGTCGTTTCCGGCGACCGGTTCCTCCTGAATGTCGCGATGTACGAAGGCATCCCGGTGCTCGACGCCGCGACGTTCCTCGCTCGATTTTTCCCCGGGCAGGACGAAGGGTAAGGCGGGCCTTCGGCCCGGATCGCGGCGTGGAAGGCGCTCCCACAAGCCCCCGGACCCCGCAAGCCCGGACGGGCGTTCCGGCCGGCCGGTCTCGGCGTTCGAAAGAAAGGAGGTGGTGGGCATGGGGTTTCGGTTCTGGCGGCGGATCCGGATTGCGCCGGGGGTGACCCTGAACCTGAGCAAGTCGGGCGGGTCGCTCTCGTTCGGGCCCCGGGGGGCGAAGGTGACGGTGGGGCCCCGGGGGAACCGGGTGACCCTGGGGATTCCCGGGACCGGGCTTTTTTACACGACCTCGGTCCGCGGCGGGGGAACCGGGAGGGGGCGGCGGGCCGCCCCGGCCGCGCGGCCGGAGGAGCGCCTGACGCTCGGCTTTTTCAAGCGGCTCGTCACGCCGGACGACGAGGAGGCCCTGGTGGACGGCTGCCGGGAGTTGGTGCTCGGCAACGAGGAGAAGGCCCTCGGGCACCTCGGGAAGGCCGCCCACCTGGCCGACGGGGCGTTCCTGGCCGGGTTTCTGGCGCTGAAGCTGGGGCGGCTCGAAGAGGCCGCGGCCCATCTCGCCACGGCCGCCGAGAAGCACCGGGACCTCGGGCGCCACGTCTCGAAGTACGGCATCGCGGCCACCCTGCGCCTCCCGATCACCGACGAGGTGTCGGCCCAGGTGGGCCCTGACCTTCGGGGCGCGCTCCTCGGGCTCGTGGAGGTGCACCAGCGGCAGGGGCGGCGGGCCGAGGCGATCGGGTGCCTGGAGCGGCTCCTGGCCCTCGAGCCCGACGACGTGGTGGTGCGGCTCTCGCTCGCGGAACTCCTGTGGGAGGCCAGGGAACGGGACACGGACGCGCTCCAACGGATCGTGCGGCTCGCCGAGGGGGTCGAGAACGACTCCCCGGTCCACGCCGCGCTCCTGCTCTACCAGGGCCGGGCGCTCCGGGGCCTGGGGCTTTGGGAGGCCGCCCGGGACGTCCTGACCCGGGCCCTGCGCCGAAGGAAGGGCCGCCCCGCGGACCTCCTCCGGGCCCTCCGGTACGAGCGGGCCCTCGCCTACGAGGCCCTCGGCCAGCGCGCCCGGGCCCGGAGCGAGTTCGGGAAGCTCTACGCCGAGGACCCGGACTACGAGGACGTGGCCCGCCGCCTGGGGTTGTA
>CAZUYO010000106.1:0-9126 GCA_964624725.1 uncultured Thermodesulfobacteriota bacterium | reverse complement strand
GTTCACGGCCGGAGACGACGAGTTCGAGAGCGCATCGGCGAACTTTTCCGGGGCCGGGGTCCAGGCGGGGGACACCCTCATCGTGCTCTCGGGCGACGGGGCGGGGGGATACGTCGTGGAGTCCGCGGTGGATGCGAACACGCTGAGGCTGTTCTCGGAGGCGTCGGTGACGGAAACCGGGCTGCCCTACGTGGTCGGGAACTCCCAGGGCGGCGGGACGCTCACCTCTCTCGCCCCCACCACCGACGGCGTCGCCACGGCGACCATGCGCTACCCGGGGACGTTGGTAAACGATCCCGTGTACGTGTACGCGGAAACGGCCGGGCGGACCGTCGGGGACGCGAAGGCCTACGGCCTGGCCTGGGTGGCGCCCACGGTGGTCACGATCACCGGCCCCGACGAGGGGAACCCCGGCGACACGCTGTCCTTCACGGTGACCGTCACCGACAGCGCCTCCCCCTCGACCTACGCGGTGGAGAATCTGGACCTGTCGGTGTCGGCGACCGACGGCGTTCCAAGCCCCACGGCTCTTACGACGGATGCCTCGGGCACCGATACGTTCACCTGGCAGGTGCCGGGTTCCGCCGCCTCGGGCGACTCGTTCACGATCACCGTGACGGCCTCGGACGGCACCCAGGCGACCCACGACGTGTCGGTACCGTAATGGCCACGGGTGGTGCCGGCCGTCTGGAACGGTTCCGGACGGAGGGGCGGGACTCCTTGGCCCCCCTCTGGATCGAAACTCTCCCCCCCGAGGAGGCGCTCGGGGAGTTGCGGGGGCGGGAAGGGCCGGTGTTCCGGATCCAGGAGGCCCGGTTCCTGGGGCTCCTGGGCCGGGCCGACGAGGCGCGGGAGGTCTTGGCGGGCCTCGGGGAGCTTCCCCGGGGCCTTGCTCTCCTGCGCGAGGCCGTGGCCGCGGAGCTCGGGGAGGCGAATCCCCAAACCGAGGCGCCGGAGCCCGAGGCCGGCCCCATCGCCTCGAAGACCCTGGCCGAGATCTACGCCCGCCAGGGCGACGTGGACGGGGCCGTGGCGATGTACCGGGAGGTGCTGGCCCGGAATCCGGACGACGTGGAGGCCCGGGAGCGGCTGCGCGAGCTCCTGGGGCGGGAGCCCCGGCCGGCCGAGGCGGGCCTCGCGGCGCGGCTCGAGACCTGGCTCGGGCGGGTTCGGGCCTGGAGGAGGGTGCTCGGTGTCTGATCTCTACGCGGCGATCGAGGATCTGTGCACCCGGCTTTCCGGGGTCCGGGCGGCGCTGGTGCTGGAACGCTCCGGCATCGAGGTGGCCAGTTGGGGGGAGGCGGATTTCGAGACCGCGGCGGCCGAACTGGCCGAGCTGTGGTCGGCCGCGGCCCGCACCGAGAGCGTGGGGCCCGGGCTGCGCACCCTGGTGGTCGAGGCCGACGGCGAGGTCTGGACCCTCACGGCGCTGGGCCGGGACTACCTCTTGGCGATCCTCGCGGCCGAGGCCGTGCCGGCCGGCAAGGTCCGGTTCTACGCCGGGGAGTGGGCCCGGGCCCACCGGGAGGAGTTCGCGTGAGGGTGCTCGTGGTCCACGGCCCCAACCTGAACCTCCTGGGCACCCGGGAACCCGGGGTGTACGGCGCCGAGACCCTGGCCTCGATCGAGGAACGGCTGCGGGCGCTCGCGGCCGAGCTCGGGGTGAGCCTCGAGTTCTTCCAGTCGAACCACGAGGGGGCCCTCGTGGACCGGATCCAGGCCGCCCGGGGCCGGGCCGACGGGATCCTGATCAACCCGGCCGCCTACACCCACACGAGCGTCGCGATCCGCGACGCCCTTTTGGCCGTGGGCCTTCCCTTCGTGGAGGTCCACCTCTCCAACGTCCACGCCCGGGAGCCGTTTCGGCACCGCTCGCTCCTCTCGGACCGGGCCCTGGGGGTGGTCATGGGGTTCGGCGCCGAAAGCTACCTCCTGGGCCTGCGGGGGCTCGCGATCCATCTCGCCGGCACCCGGTAACGGTTGCCGGGGCGCGGCCCGCCGGGTAGAGTTTCCCCCGATCCAGCACCTTTTTCGCCAAGGAGCGTTCCATGCAACTGCCCAGCGATCTTCTCTACCACCCGGAGCACACCTGGGCCCGGATCGAGGGCGAGGTGGCCACGGTGGGCATCACCGACTTCGCCCAAAAGGAGCTCGGCGACGTGGTGTACGTGGAGCTCCCGGAGGCGGGCCGTACCCTTGCCGTGGGCGAGGTGTTCGGAACGGTGGAGTCCACGAAATCGGTCTCGGAGCTCTACAGCCCGGTGGCCGGGGAGGTGGTCGAGGTGAACGCCGAGCTCGAAGACGCGCCCGAGCGGATCAACGAGGATCCCTACGGCGCCGGATGGATCGTTCGGGTGCGGCTGGCCCCGGACTTCGACCGCTCGGCGCTCTTGGACGCCGAGGCCTACCGGGCGCGGGTGGAGAAGTAGGAGGCCCGATGGCCATCGACCGCGACAAGGTCGCCCGCGCGGCCCTCCGGTACATCCAGAAGGGCCAGTACGAGAAGGCGGCAGAGGAGTACAAGCGCCTCCTTGCCCTCGACCCCCGCGACATGCGCGCTCGGCTCCGGCTCCTCGAGCTCTACGGCCGGATGGGCAAGCGCAAGGAGGTGGTGGAGGAGAGCGAGCGGGTGGCCGAGGTGTATGCCGACCAGGGCTTCTACCTCAAGGCCATCGCGGTCTACAAACAGGCGGCTCGGCACGACCCGGAAAACCCGGGGCTGTGGCGGGCCATGGGCGACATGTATGCAAAGCAGGGGCTCGTGGGCGACGCGCTGGCGTCGTTCAAGCGGGCCGTGGAGCTCCTGCGGGCCCAGAACCTCACGGCCGAGGCCCAGGAGCTCCTGGGCCGCATGGAGCAGATGGCCCCGGACAACGCGGCCATCAAGGTGCACCTCGCGGAGCTCTACCTCGAGGACGGCCGGATCGGGGCCTTCGAGGAGGTGCTCGGCAAACTCATGCTCCAGCTCCGGGGCGAGGGCCGGAACCGGAAGCTCCTCCAGATCCTGGAGGGGTTCTACGACCGCTCCGGCAAGGCCCTGGCCGTGGGCCGTCGGCTCGCGGAGCTCTTGGTGGACCTGGGGGAGGAGGAACGGGCCCTCGAGGTGATCCGCGAGGGGCTCGCCGTCGACCCGCGCGACCGGGACCTGCGGCTCCTGGCGCTCCGGGCGTACCTGATCCTCGGGCAGCTCCCCGAGGCCCGGAAGGTGGCGCTGGACCTCTACGAGGAGGACCCCGAGGATCTCTTCCTCCTGGAGCAGCTCGCGGCCATCGCCCAGGCCAGGGGCGACCGCAAGGAACTGGCCGACGCGTACCGGGCCATGGCCAAGGTGTACGGCCGGCGGGGCATCGAGGACAAGGAGGCCCTTTACTACCGCAAGGTGCTCGAGCTCGTGCCCGACGACGCCGAGGCCCGGCTCGCCCTGGGGGAGGTGCTGGAAGCGCCCCCGCCCCCCGACGAGGTCGAGGCGTGGGAGGGCGGCCCGGCCATCGCCGAGGAGGAGCCGGGGGCCGGGGGCCCGGACCCCCTCGAGGACGAGATCCTGGAGGTGGAGCTCTACCTCAAGTACGGCATGGACGAGCAGGCCGCGGAGAAGCTCCGCTCCCTGGTGGAACGGGCCCCGGCCCGGATCGATCTCCGGCGAAAGCTTCGGGACGCCTACGAGCGGCGGGGCGACCGGGAGGGATGGGTGCGGGAGCAGCTCCAGATCGCGGAGCTCCTTTTGCAGGAACGCCGGGAAAACGAGGCCCTGCGGGCCTACCAGTCGGTGCTCGAGGTGGACCCCCAGAACCCCGAGGCGCGAAACGCCATCCAGTACCTGAAGCCGGGCGCCGTCGAGGGGGCGGGACCGGCCGTGGAGATCGAACTCGACGCCTCGGCCATCGAGTTTGTGGAGGGGGAAGCCGGGGAGCAGGTGGTCCGCCGGGGGGCCCGGGAGGCCACGGCGGAGGCTTCCGATGCCCTCCGGGAAGGGCTTGCCGAGGCGGAGTTCCTGGAGGCCCAGGGCCGAAAAGACGAGGCCGTGCAGACGCTTTTGCGGCTCAAGGACCGGTTCCCGGACTCCCCCCACGTGGTGGCGCGGCTGGAGGCCCTGGGGTGGGCCCCGCGGGAGGAGCCGGGGGACGGGTTCGTGGACCTCCAGTCCGAGGTGCTCGACGATGCGGGGCTGCGCTTCGAGGGGTTCGAGGACTTCGAGGTCTCGGAGCTCGACGACATCGTCACCGAGTTCAAGGCCGGCATCGCGGAGAAGCTCGAGGAGGGGGACTTCGACACCCACTACCACCTCGGCACGGCGTACCGGGAGATGGGCCTCGTGGAGGAGGCCCTCGAGGAGTTCCGGATCGCGGCCCGGTCGCCGGAAAAGGCCCGGGAGGCCTACGCGGCCATGGCGAGCCTGTACCGCGAGCAGGGAAACCGGGCCGACGCCCGGTCCGCCTTGAAGATGGCCCTGGCCGTGCCCTCGAACGCCCCCGAGGACCGGGCGGCGATCCTCTACGAGTTGGGGGACCTCTCCGAGGAGGAGGGCGACCTGGAGGGGGCGCTCCGGCATTTCGAGAAGGCCGAGGCCGAGGCCCCGGGGTTCCGGGACGTGGCCTCACGGCTTCGGAAGCTCCGGGCCGTGCGGGAGGGGGCGTAGGCCGTGTGGCGCGGCCTGGGGCTCACGCGCGACCCGTTCGCGGCCGCGGCGGACGGGGGGCTGTTCTGGGAGACCCCGGAGCGCGAGGCGGTGCGGCGAGGCGCCGTAGAGACGCTCCAGACCGGCCGGCCGGTCGCCGTGACGGGCCCCGGGGGAAGCGGCCGCGACACCCTGGTGGCGTCGATCGCCGACGACGCCCTGGCCCGGGGGATGCCGGTGCTGTGGGTGCCCGTGAGGGAAGGGGATTTCCTGGCGGCCGCGCTCGAGGCGATCGGGGCCGCGTCCGAGGGGGACGATCGGGCCGCCCTCCTTTGCGAGGCGATCCTCGAGCGGTTCCAACGGGCGGGGCCCGTGGTCGTGGCCGTGGAGGGCGCCCCCGGCGCCGAAGGCGTGGCCGAGTTGGCGTTCTTGGCCGGGCTTCGGGTGGCCGGCCATCCCCTGGCCCTTCCCCTCTGGGTGCAGGAAGGCCCCGTTCCGGCCTGGGCCGAAGAGGAGCCGCTGCCACCGCCCTCCCGGGAGGATCTGCGGGAGTTTGTGTTCCACCGCCTCGCCGCCTGCGGAGGTCCGGATCTTCTGTCCCCGGCGGTGCTCGACGCCCTGGCCAGCCGGGCCGAGGGGTTGGGCCACGCCCTCGCCCTGGGCCGCCGGGAACTCCGGCGCCTGGCGTTCCGGGCCCGGGTCGAAGAGGGCACCGGGCCCGACGCGGGGGCCGTGTTGCCGGCCGACGCCCTCGACGAGGTCGAGGACCTTCTCTCGGCCCTCGGCCCCGACGACGCCGAGCCGTGAGGGCCGGTACCTTCTCGCGTTTTGACTCCCCCCGTTCCGGGTGCTAGCATGACCGGTCCGGTGGAGCCCGGGGCTTTCGGGCCGCCGACTCCGGCCGCCGGCCGACCCATCCCGCCCGCCGAGACGATCCCCGAAGCCCGAGCCGTCCTCCCCAGAACCCCGCCGCCGGCGCGGCGGGTGGAGCCGAATCATGTTCCAAGCCGTACTGACGAAGATCTTCGGAAGCAAGAACGACCGCGAGCTCAAGCGCATCCGCCCCATCGTGGAGCGGATCAACGAGCTTGAGCCCCGGTTCCAGGCCCTGAGCGACGACGAGCTCAAGGCCATGACCCCCCGGTTCAAGGAGCGGCTGGCGGCGGGGGAGCCGCTCGACGACCTCCTGCCCGAGGCGTTCGCCACCGTGCGGGAGGCGGCGCGCCGGGTTCTCGGGATGCGCCACTTCGACGTGCAGCTCATCGGCGGCATCGTGCTCCACGAGGGGAAGATCGCCGAGATGAAAACCGGTGAGGGGAAAACCCTGGTGGCCACCCTGCCGGTGTACCTCAACGCCCTCACCGGCCGGGGGGTGCACGTGGTCACGGTGAACGACTACCTGGCCCGCCGCGACGCCGAGTGGATGGGCGAGGTCTATCGGTTCCTGGGCATGACCGTCGGCATCATCGTCCACGGGCTCAACGACCAAGAGCGCCGCGAGGCCTACGCCGCCGACATCACCTACGGCACGAACAACGAGTTCGGGTTCGACTACCTCCGGGACAACATGAAGTTCCGGCTGGAGGACTACGTCCAGCGGGAGTTCCACTACGCCATCGTGGACGAGGTGGACTCGATCCTGATCGACGAGGCCCGCACCCCGCTCATCATCTCGGGCCCCTCCGAGGACTCCACCGACAAGTACTACGTGATCGACAAGATCATTCCCCACTTGCGGAAGGCCCACGCCGAGGACGGCTCCGACGGCGACTACACCGTGGACGAGAAGCTCAAGCAGGTGATCCTGACCGAGCAGGGCGTGAGCAAGGTGGAGAAGCTCCTGGGGATCGAGAACCTCTACGACCCCAGGGAGATCGAGACCCTCCACCACGTGAACCAGGCCCTCCGGGCCCACGTGCTCTACAAGCGCGACGTGGACTACGTGGTCAAGGACGGCAAGGTCATCATCGTCGACGAGTTCACCGGCCGCCTCATGCCGGGCCGGCGGTGGAGCGACGGGCTCCACCAGGCCATCGAGGCCAAGGAGGGGGTGAAGATCGAAAGCGAGAACCAGACGCTCGCCACGGTCACCTTCCAGAACTATTTCCGGATGTACGAGAAGCTGGCCGGCATGACCGGTACGGCCGACACCGAGGCCGTGGAGTTCCGGGAGATCTACGACCTCGACGTGGTGGTCATCCCCACGAACAAGCCGATGATCCGCCAGGACCACGGCGACGTGGTGTACCGGACCAAGAAGGAGAAGTTCGAGGCCGTGGTGGCCGAGATCGAGGAGTGCCACAGGCGGGGTCAGCCCGTGCTGGTGGGCACCATCTCCATCGAGGACTCGGAGAAGCTCTCCCGGATGCTCAAGCGCCGGGGGGTGCCCCACCACGTGCTCAACGCCAAGTACCACGAGAAGGAAGCCGAGATCGTGGCCCAGGCGGGCCGCAAGGGCGCGGTCACCATCTCCACGAACATGGCCGGCCGGGGCACCGACATCATGCTGGGCGGCAACCCGGTGTTCCTGGCCCGGGCCGAGGCCGACCCCAACGAGGATCCCGAGGGGTACGAGGCGGCGCTGGCCAAGTACAAGGAGATCTGCGCCAAGGAGAAGGAGGAGGTGATCGCCCTCGGGGGCCTGCACATCATCGGCACCGAGCGCCACGAGAGCCGGCGGATCGACAACCAGCTCCGGGGCCGCGCGGGCCGGCAGGGCGACCCGGGCTCCAGCCGGTTCTACGTGAGCCTCGAGGACGACCTCATGCGGATCTTCGGGTCCGAGCGGATCTCGGGGCTCCTGACGAAGCTGGGGCTCCAGGAGGGCGAGGACATCCAGCACCCCTGGATCACCAAGGCCATCGAGAACGCCCAGAAGAAGGTCGAGGCCCACAACTTCGACATCCGAAAGCACCTCCTCGAGTACGACGACGTGATGAACAAGCAGCGGGAGGCCATCTACCGCTGGCGGCGCGAGGTGCTCGGGGCCGAGGACCTCACCGACGAGATCAAGGAGATGGCCGCCGCGGTGGCCGAGGGCCTCGTGGCCGATCGGTGCCCGGCGGAAGAGCCGCCGGAGAAGTGGGACCTCCAGGGGCTGCGGGAGCTCCTGTTCAAGCAGTTCCACATCCAGCTCGAGGCCTCCGACGACGACCTGCAGGCGCTGAAGGACAAGCTTTCCGATCACGTGGTGGAGCGGGTGCTCGCCCGCTACGACCAGAAGCTCGAGGAGTTCGGCCCCGACATGGCCGGCCGGCTCCAGAAGTACGTGCTGCTCCAGTCCATCGACGCCCACTGGAAGGACCACCTCCTGAGCATGGACCACCTCAAGGAGGGCGTGGGGCTCCGGGGGTACGCCCAGGAGAACCCGCTGGTGGTCTACAAGAAGGAGGGCTACGAGCTCTTCATGTCGATGCGCGACCGGATCGAGGAGGACGTGCTCCAGAAGCTCTTCCTGATCCAGATCGTGCGCGAGGAGGAGGCCCGGGAGATCGAGCAGCCCTCCCGGCCGGCCCGGATGGTGCTGTCCCACGGGAGCCGCCCGGCCGCGGCCCAGGGGCCGGTGCGGCGCGAAGGGCCCCGGGTGGGGCGGAACGACCCCTGCCCCTGCGGGAGCGGCAAGAAGTACAAGAAGTGCTGCGGGGCCGTCTCGGCCCAGGCGGGGGCCGCTTGATCCCGGCCGGGTTTCGGTTCGGGGCGGCCGAGGCCGGGGTGAAGGCGCCGGGCCGCCTCGACATGGGGCTGGTGTGGAGCGAGCGGCCGGCCGCCGCCGCCGGGGTGTTCACCCGGAACCGGGTGGCGGCGGCGCCGGTGGTCCTGTGCCGGGAGCGGATCGGCCGGGGTGCGGCCCGCGCGGTGCTCGTCAACGCCGGCAACGCCAACGCCTGCACCGGCGAGGCCGGGCTCGACGACGCCCGGCGGCTCGCCGCGGCCGCGGCCCGGGAACTCGGCGTGGCCGAGGACGACGTGCTCGTATGCTCCACGGGGGTGATCGGGGCGCGGCTGCCGGTGGACCGGATGGAGGCCGCGATCCCCGAACTGCGCTCGTCCCTCGGGACCGACCCCGATCCCTTCGCGCGATCGATCCTCACCACCGACCGGTTTCCCAAGGTTTCCGCCCGGTCGTTTCCGGCGGACGGCGCCGAGGTGCGGCTCGTGGGGGTGGCCAAGGGGGCCGGCATGATCCGGCCCGACATGGGCACGATGCTCGCGTTCCTGGCCACCGACGCCCGGGTGGGGCCGGAGGCGCTCGGCCGGGTGCTCCGCCAGGCCGTGGACCGCACCTTCAACCGGATCACGGTGGACGGCGACACCTCCACCAACGACACGGTGCTCCTGCTGGCCAACGGCGCGGCCGGGGGGCCGGCGCTCGAGGACGCCCCGGAGGGGCTCGCGGCCTTTGCCGGGGCCGTGGAGAGCGTGTGCAGGGACCTCGCCCGCATGATCGTGGCCGACGGCGAGGGGGCCACCAAGGTGGTGGACGTGGTGGTGGACGGGGCCGCGGACGACGC
>CAZUYO010000105.1:0-9131 GCA_964624725.1 uncultured Thermodesulfobacteriota bacterium | reverse complement strand
GTATTTCGCCGAAAGGGTTCCCACGATGGCCGAGACCGCCCGCCCCGAGCGCATTCTGATCAAGAAGTACGCGAACCGCCGGCTCTACGACACCCACCACAGCCGGTACGTGAACCTCAAGCAGATCGCGGAGCTGGTAAAGGAGGGCCACACCGTGGAGGTGGTGGACGCCACAACGGGCGAGGACCTCACCAAGGTGATCCTCACCCAGATCATCCTGGAGGAGGAGAAGGACCGCCGCGACCTTCTGCCCGTGGGGTTCCTGCACCAGCTCATCCAGTACGGGGAGTCCGCCTACGAGGAGTTCCTCCAGAGCGTGTTCTCGGCCGGCATGGCGGCCTACCGGAACGCCCAGGAGCAGATGGAGGCCGTGTGGCGCACCTGGATGGGCCCCTGGGCCACCCCGCCGACCCCGGATCAGGAGATCGAGACCCTGAAACGGCGCATCGCCGAACTGGAGGAGCGGCTGGCCGAGCGCGACCGCAAGGCGAAGCGGTAAAGGGCCCCGACGGCCCTCCATTCCCCATTCCCGGCCCTTTTTTCCCTTGACTCCGCCGACCTAGTTGTGCAGGATTTCCTGCGACTGCACCACTTCGCAGGAGTTCCTGCCGATGCGCACCCGCCCGCGTCCCCGGGACCGCGTGCTCGCCTTCGCCCAGGCCCACCCCCAGGAGGCCAGCTATCTGACGGCCCGGGAACTGGGGGAGCGGCTGGGGATCAGCGAGTCCACCGTGATCCGGGCCGTCCAGGCCGCCGGGTTCGAGGGATACCCCGAGTTCCAGCGCCGGCTCCGCCAGGGGCTCGTGGGCCGCCGCAGCGCGGCGGAGCGGCTGGCGATCCACGGCGACCCCCTCTCGCGCTCCTTTTCCCGCGACATCGAGAACCTCAAGGAAACCTGGGCTGACATGCCCAAGGGGGCCTTCTGGCAGGCAGCCCATCTCCTGGCCGGGGCGCCCCGGGTGTGGGTGTTCGGGCTTCGCATGAGCCACGCCACCGCCGTGGTGCTCGAGCTGGGGCTGTCGTTCCTGGGCGTCAACGCCCGGCTCCTGGCCCCCCGCACGGCCGACGTGTGGGACCAGTTCGCCCGGGTCGGGGCCGGCGACGTGGTGGTGGCCGTGAGCTTCCCCCGGTACACCCGGATCGCGGTGGAGGGTACGGCCCTGGCCCGGCGCCAGGGGGCCACCGTGATCGCCATCACCGACGGCCCCGACTCCCCCCTGGCGCCCCACGCCCAGGTGCTGCTGCCCGCGGCCTACGGCATCGACGGGTACGTGGAGAGCTTCACGGCCTCGATCAGCCTGGCCCAGGCCCTGCTGCTCGCCGTGGGGGAACTCCGGGGGGAGGAGGGCCGAGAGGCCCTGGAGGCCCGGGAGGCGATCTGGGCCGCCCAGCGGGTGTACTGGTCCCCCGACGACGAGGAACCGGCGATCCGCCCGGCCGGGGAGGCCCGGGAGACCGGGTGACCGGCGCGGCCGAACCGAGGAGGAAGCCCCGTGCAACCGCTCATCATCACCGCGGCCATCACCGGAAGCCGCACCCCCCGGGAGAAATGCCCCCACATCCCGATCCTGCCCGAGGAGATCGCGGACTCGGCGGTCGAGGCCGTGCGGGCCGGGGCGGCCGTGGTGCACATCCACGTGCGCGACCCGGAAACCGGGCTCGGCACCCAGGACGAGGAACTCTACCGCCGGGTGCTCGACCGGATCCGCGCCGCCGGGGTGGACCCGGTCGTCTGCCTCACGACGAGCGGCATCCCCGGCCGGAACCTGGCCTACGACGCCCGGTTCATCCCCCTGCGGTTCCGGCCGGAACTCGCGAGCTTCGACGCGGGCAGCCTCAACGTGGGCGACGGGGTGTTTTTGAACCCCCCGGAGTTCCTGCGGGACCTCGCCCGGCGCATGAGGGAGGCCGGCACCAAGCCCGAGCTCGAGATCTTCGACACGGGCATGATCGGCAACTGCCTGCGGCTCCGGGACGAGGGGCTCCTGGACCCGCCGCTCCATTTCCAGTTCGTCCTGGGGGCGCCCGGCGGGGCCCCGGCCACGCCCAAGGCGCTCCTTCACATGGTGGAGTCGATCCCGCCGGGGTCCACCTGGAGCTCCATCGGGGTGGGCCGGGGGCATCTGCCGATCATGCTCACCACCCTGGCCCTTGGCGGCCACGTGCGGGTGGGGCTCGAGGACAACGTGTACTACCACCGGGGGGTGCTGGCCCGGTCCAACGCCCAGCTCGTGGAGCGGGTCGTCCGGCTCGCCGCCGAGATCGGCCGGCCCGTGGCCACCCCCGACCAGGCCCGCGAGATCCTGTCCCTGGGGCGGCGCGCGGCCGACCCCGCAGACTCCCCGTAACGGAGGGGCATCATGGCGCTTGCAGCGGCGAAACCCGACCGGAATCCCGAGCCCCTGGGCTCCCCTTCCCCCGGCTCCCCGGCACCCGCGCCCGCCCGGGAAGACCACGTGTTCTACCGCTCGCCCGGCAAGCGCTACCCCGAGGCGGTCAAGGCCGAGGGGGTGTGGATCTGGGACGAGACCGGCAAGCGCTACCTCGACGGCTCGTCGGGGGCCTGCGTGGTGGCCATCGGCCACGGGGTGCCCGAGATCCGGGAGGCCGCGCTGGCCCAGTTCGACCGCATCGCCTTCGCCCACGGGTCCCAGTTCACCACCGAGGCGTGCCGGGAGATGGCGGCCCGGGTGGCCGCGCTCTCCTCCGACCCCGAGCTGGACAAGGTGTACTTCGTGTCGGGGGGCTCCGAGGCCGTGGAGACCGCGGTCAAGATGGCCCGCCAGTACTGGCGCGAGCGGGGCATGCCCGAGCGCTACAAGGTGGTGAGCCGGTGGACCGCGTACCACGGCAACACGGCCGGGGCGCTCGCCCTGGGCGGCCACACGAGCCGCCGGGCCCCCTACATGCCGCTCATCCTCCACACCCCCCACATCGAGCCCTGCTACTGCTACCGGTGCCCGTTCCACCGCAGCCCGGCCACCTGCGAACTGGAGTGCGCCGAGGCCCTGGAGCGGGCCGTGCGCTACGAGGGCCCGGACTCGATCGCGGCGTTCATCGCCGAGCCGGTGGTGGGGGCCACGGCCGGGGCCCTGGTGCCCCCGGCCGGGTACTGGCCCCGGATCCGGGAGATCTGCGATCGGTACGGGATCCTCCTGATCGCCGACGAGGTGATGACCGGCGTGGGCCGCACCGGCCGGCCCCTGGCCCTGGAGCGCTGGGGGGTGAACGCCGACCTGGTGGTGCTGGCCAAGGGGCTGTCGTCGGGGTACGCGCCCATCGGCGCCGTGCTCGCCCACCGGAAGATCCACGACGCCATCCGCTCGGGCTCCGGCCGGTTCGTCCACGGCCACACCTACGGCCAGCACCCGGTGAGCATGGCCGTGGGGGCGGCCGTGCTCCGGTACATGGAGGAGCACGACCTGGTGGCCCGGTCCGACGCCATGGGCCGGGTGCTCCTGGCCCGGTTGCGCCAGGAACTGGGCCACCATCCCCACGTGGGCGACATCCGGGGGGTGGGGCTCTTCGTGGGGGTGGAGTTCGTGGCCGACCGGGAGACCCGGGAGCCCTTCCCGGCCGACCGAAAACTCGCCGAGCGCATCGGCGCCGAGGCGTTCCGGCGGGGGCTCGTGACCTATCCGGGCAGCGGCTCGGTGGACGGCACCCGGGGCGACCACGTGCTCCTGTGCCCCCCGTTCGTGATCCGGGAGCACGAGATCGACATCCTGGTCTCGACCTTGACCGAGGCCGTGGAGAAGGTGACCGGCGTCCGGGCGGGCTGAGGGGTTGTGCTTCGGCAATCCTGGGCTACATTTGACAGCCCGCGGCCGTTTCGGGTAGATCAACCAAACCTTTGATCCGGGGAAATGGCCGTTTCGTTCCCGGGCCGCCTGGCCCACAGCCGCGAAGGAGGGATCACCATGAAGAAACTCGCCGTACTCGCCCTGGCCCTGGGGGTCTGCGCCCTTGGGGTGCCCGAAGCCTCGGCCAAGATGCGCTACGTCACCATCGGCACCGGCGGCGTGACCGGGGTGTACTATCCCACGGGCGGCGCCATCAGCAAGATGGTCAACAAGAAGCGCAAGCAGTACAACCTGCGGGTCACCGTGGAGTCCACGGCCGGGTCGGTGTTCAACGTGAACGCCATCATGAACGGCGACCTGGAGTTCGGCATCGTCCAGTCCGACCGGCAGTACCAGGCCTGGAACGGCCTGGCCGAATGGGAGGGCAAGCCCCAGAAGAAGCTCCGGGCCGTCTTTTCGATCCACCCCGAGTCGGTCACCCTGGTGGCGGCCGTGGACTCCGGGATCAAAACGATCTACGACCTCAAGGGCAAGGTCGTGAACATCGGCAACCCCGGTTCCGGCCAGCGCCAGAACTCCATCGACGCCCTCACGGCGGCCGGCATCGACTGGCAGAAGGACATCCGGGCCGAGGGCTTGAAGGCGGCCGAGGCCCCCGGCATGCTCCAGGACGGCCGGATCGACGCCTTCTTCTACACCGTGGGCCACCCCAGCGGGGCCATCAAGGAGGCCACGGCCGGCGCCCGCAAGGTGCGGTTCGTGGAGATCCCGGCCGAGGTGGTGAAAAAGCTCACCGACAAGTACCCCTACTACGCGGCCTCCAAGATCCCGGTGGAGTTCTACCCCGGGGCCGAGAACAAGGAGGACGTGCCCACCTTCGGCGTGAAGGCCACCTTCTGCACCTCCATCGACGTGCCCGAGGACATCGTGTACGCGATCACCAAAGAGGTGTTCGACAACTTTGACGAGTTCAAGAAGCTCCACCCCGCCTACAAGGTGCTGACCAAGGAGAGCATGCTCCAGGGGCTGAGCGCGCCCCTGCACCCGGGCGCCGAGAAATACTTCCGGGAGGTGGGCCTCCTGAAGTAGCCGGCCCCGCACCGGGGGAGGGTTCCGGACCCTCCCCCGCTTTCCTGTTTCCGCAGCGATCCGGGCGGGCCCGCCACCGGCGGGACCCGCCCTCGTGTTCCAGCCCTTGGAGAGAAAGCCCCGGAGGTGGTCATGGCCCAGACGCCCCCCGCCGTCGAGACCCCCGACGAGAACCTGGCCCAGCGGCTCAAGGAGGAGGAGGAGCTGGGGCTCCGCCGGCCCCAGGGTTGGCAGCGGTGGCTCGTGCCGGCCATCGCGCTCACGTGGAGCCTGTTTCAGCTTTCGATCGCCAGTTGGCTCCTCCTCGATTCCACCTACATCCGGGCCATCCACCTGGCGTTCGCCTTCGCCATCGTGTTTCTGTCGTACCCGACGCTCCGGCGCACCGTGCGGATCCCGGGGCTTCGGTGGCTCGGGGAGAAGCGCAAGATCCCCTGGATCGACATGGCGCTCGCACTCGCAGCCGTGGCGGCGGCGGTCTATATCGCCTGGGACTACGAGGGGGTGTCGGCCCGGATCGGGATCCCCAGCGCCCGGGACACCCTGTTTGGCATCGCGCTCGTGATCTTCCTCCTCGAGGCATCCCGCCGGGTGCTGGGGCCGGCCATGCCGATCATCGCCGGCGCGTTCACCCTGTACGCGTTTTTCGGGCCCTACATGCCCGACGTGATCGCGTTCAAGGGGGTGAGCCTCGACCGGTACGTGAGCCAGATCTCCATGAGCACCGAGGGGATCTACGGCATCCCGCTCGACGTGTCGGCCACGGTGGTGTTCCTGTTCGTGCTCTTCGGGGCCATGCTGGAAAAGGCCGGGGGCGGCCGGTTCTTCATCGATCTCGCCATGAGCCTCCTGGGGCGCTACAAGGGCGGGCCGGCCAAGGCCGCCGTGATGTCGAGCGGGCTCACCGGGCTCGTCTCCGGCTCGTCCATCGCCAACGTGGTGACCACGGGCACCTTCACGATCCCGCTCATGAAAAAGGTGGGGTACCCCCCCACCAAGGCCGCGGCCATCGAGGTGGCCGCGAGCACCGACGGCCAGATCATGCCGCCCATCATGGGGGCGGCCGCCTTCATCATCGCCGAGTACGTGAACGTGCCGTACCTCGAGGTGTGCAAGGCCGCGGCCATCCCGGCCTTCGCCTCCTACGCCACCCTCTTTTACCTGACCCACATCGAGGCCTCGAAGCTGGGCCTCAAGGGGCTGCCCAAGGAGGAACTCCCGAGCTTTTTCGGGACCCTCCTCTCCGGGCTCCACTACCTGATCCCGCTCTTCGTGCTGCTGTACGAGCTCATCATCCCCCGGCACTCGCCCGACCTCGCCGCGTTCCGGGCCATCCTGGTGCTCGCGGCCGTGATGCTCCTGCAGCACCCGGTGCGGGCCTGGCGGGAGGGGGGCGACGTGGCCGCGGCGTTTCGCCGTTCGGGCGCGGAGATCCTCAACGGCCTTGTGGCCGGCGCCCGGAACATGGTGAGCGTGGCCGTCGCCACGGCCGCGGCCGGCATCATCGTGGGCGTGGTGACCATGGGCCTCGGGGGGCTCATCACCGACGTCATCGACACCCTGAGCCGGGGGAACATCTACCTCATGCTCGCCATCACGGCGTTCGCGAGCCTCATTATGGGCATGGGGCTTCCCACCACGGCCACCTACATCGTGATGGCGGCGCTGACGGCCCCGGCCATCGTGCAGATCGCCGAGTGGAACGGGTTCTTCGTGCCGATCATCGCGGCCCACCTGTTCTGCTTCTACTTCGGCATCCTGGCCGACGACACCCCGCCCGTGGGCCTGGCGGCCTACGCCGCGGCGGCCATCGCCAAGAGCCCGCCCATCCCCACGGGGTTCCAGGGGTTCATGTACGACATCCGCACGGCGATCCTGCCGTTCATGTTCATCCTGAACCACGACCTCATTCTGTGGGAGATCACGAGCTGGCCCCTGGCCCTCACGATCTTCGTCGCCACCTGCATCGGGGCGTTCGCCTTCGCCTCGGCGACCCAGGGGTGGTTCATCACCTGGAACCGGTGGTACGAGGTGCCGCTCCTGCTCGCCGTGACGCTCATCATGATGCGGCCCGACTGGACCGCGCACCTCGCGGGGCTCCCCCACGAGCAGCGTTACTACATGTACCTGGTGGGCCTGGGGGTGCTGGGGCTCGTGTATCTCCTGCAAAAGCCCCGGGCCTCCCGCGCCGCGCCGAGCGCCGCGTGAGGGGAACCCCTGTCCCAAGCGTCGGGGCCCAGAGGCGGCCCCGGGGAGGTGCCCCATGATCCCGGTCTACAAGACCATCCTCTACGCCACCGATCTCTCGCCCAACGCGGCCCAGGCGTTCCGCCACGCCGTGAGCCTGGCCCGCCACTACGACGGCAGGATCCACATCCTCCACGTGCTGCCCGACGTGGACTCCTCGGTGGTGAACTACGTCTCGACCATCATGGGGGAGGGGCGGCTCGGGGAGTTCGAGCTGGAGCACAAGCGGGAGGTGATCGAGGAGATCGAGCGGCGGCTCGCCCGGTTCGCGGAGGAGGAACTGCCCGACCACCCCGAGGACCGGGACCGGGTGGCCGAGATCCGGGTGGGCCACGGCGACCCGGCGGCCCAGATCCTGGAGGCGGCCGAGGAACTGGACGCCGACCTCATCGTGATGGGGAGCCACGGCAAGGGCCGGCTCCGGCACGTGTTCCTGGGCACCGTGGCCGAGCGGGTCCTGCGGAAGTCCCGCCGGCCGGTGTTCGTGTCACGGCTGGTCGGCTAGGCGGCTTGGCAGCTGGTCGGCTAGGCGGCTGGGCGGCTGGACAGCCCGAACCTTTCGTCCCTTCGGTCCCTTGGGTCCCTTAGCCTCTCCGGCCCACCGCCCTAGCCGACCCGCCCGATCTCCACCGGCGCGAACCGCGCGAAGTCGGCGCTCACCAGGTAGTAGCGCACGCCGTTCTTCTCGCCGTAGGGGTTTTCGTACCGCTCCCAGCCCGGGCCGTGGAGGTGGCCGAAGGCGCACACCTCCACGCCGTGGCGCTCCAGGAGCCGGGTGACCGGGGTGTCCTCGAGCCGGGGCGAGGTGGGGGGGAAGTGGAGGAGCGCCACCCGAAGGGCCGTGCCGGGCCCCAGCGCCCGGAGACTCCGCTCGAGCCGGCCGAGCTCGCGCTCGTAGATCCGGCGGTCCTCGGCCTCGCCCCGGATGCCGTGCATGGCCGCGGGCTCCCCGGGCAGGTGGTCGAAGAGCGGCGCGAAGTCGAGCGTCGGGTCCACCCACCCCCGGGCCCCGGCGAACCCCACCCCGTCGATCTCCACCGCGTCCCCCTGGATCGCAGCCGCCCCCTCGGGTAGCATCCGCCGCACCCGGGAGGTGGAGGTCCACCAGTAGTCGTGGTTCCCCTTCACCAGCACCTTGCGGCCCGGGAGCCCGGCGAGCCAGGCGAGGTCGGGCTCGGCCTCGGCGGGCTTCAGGGCCCACGAGAGGTCCCCGGGCAGGCACACCACGTCCTCCGGGGCCACCCGCTCCCGCCAGGCCCGGGCGATCCGCGCCCCGTGGTCGCGCCAGTGGTCGCCAAAGAGGTCCATGGGCTTGGGTTTGCCGAACGAAAGGTGTAGGTCCGAGATGGCCCAGATCCGCATGCCGCCTCCTCCCCGCGATGCCGAGGGGCCCCTTTATACGCAATTCGGCCCGGCGGCGCGACTCCTGCCCCCGGGGTACGACGTGGCCCTTCGCACGGTGCCGGCGGGGGGCCGGGCCGTGCGGCTCTTCCAGCCGGCCGACCCCAACGCGCTGGCCGACCGGGTGGACCCGAAGGCGTTCGAGGAGGACGAGCGGTTCCCCTACTGGGCGGAACTCTGGGCCTCGGGGGTGGCCCTGGCGGGGTTCCTGCTCCGGGAGGGCGCCGTGCGGCCCGGGGAGGAGGCGGTGGAGCTGGGCTGCGGTCTGGGGCTCGTGGGCGTTGCGGCGGCGCTGGCCGGGGCCCGGGTCACCTTCACCGACTACGAGCCCGACGCCCTCGGGTTCGCCCGGGCGAACCACGCCCTGAACCTGGGGGCCCCCGGCCGCACCCGGCTCCTGGACTGGCGCGCCCCCCCGGCCGACCTGCGGGCACCCCTGGTGCTCGCGGCCGACGTCCTGTACGAGCGGCGGTTCCTGGAGCCCTTCCTCGCCACGCTCAAGAGCGTGCTCGCCCCGGGCGGCCGGGCCTACGTGGCGGAGCCGGGCCGACGGATCGCCGAGGGCACGGTGGAGCGGCTCGAGGCCGAGGG
>CAZUYO010000104.1:0-9282 GCA_964624725.1 uncultured Thermodesulfobacteriota bacterium | reverse complement strand
CGGCAGCGGGGCAGGTGGCCGCCGGGAGCCAGGAGATGAGCTCGGGGGCGCAGCAGCTCTCCCAGGGGGCCACGGAGCAGGCGGCGTCGATCGAGGAGGTGACCTCGAGCATGGAGGAGATGGCCGCGAACATCCGCCAGAACGCCGAGAACGCCAAGGAGACCGAGCGGATCGCGGGGCAGGCGGCCGAGGACGCGAAGAAGGGAGGCGAGGCCGTGGGCGAGACGGTGGGGGCGATGAAGGAGATCGCCGAGAAGATCTCGATCATCGAGGAGATCGCCCGGCAGACGAACCTCCTGGCGCTCAACGCGGCGATCGAGGCGGCCCGGGCGGGGGACGCCGGCAAGGGGTTCGCGGTGGTGGCGGCCGAGGTGCGAAAGCTCGCAGAGCGAAGCGGCAAGGCGGCGACGGAGATCAGCGAGCTGTCGCGTTCGAGCGTGGAGGTGGCCGAGCGGGCCGGGGAGATGCTGCGGAAGATCGTGCCGGACATCCAGCGCACGGCGGAGTTGGTGCAGGAGATCAGCGCGGCCTCGGCCGAGCAGAACGCGGGGGCCGAGCAGATCAACAAGGCGATCCAGCAGCTCGACCAGGTGATCCAGCAAAACGCGTCGGCGTCGGAGGAGATGGCGTCGACGGCGGAGGAGCTGGCGGGGCAGTCGGAGCGGCTTCGGGAGGCGGTGGCGTTTTTCAAGCTGGCCGACGGGGCGCTGGCGCCGGCGCGGCCGGTGGTGCCGAAGGCGGTGGGGCGGGTGGAGCGGCTGCCGGAGCGGCGGACGGCGAAGCCTGCGGCGGCTCCGGTGCCGGCGGGCGGGG
Source organism: uncultured Thermodesulfobacteriota bacterium (assembly GCA_964624725.1). Taxonomy (GTDB): domain Bacteria; phylum Desulfobacterota; class Deferrisomatia; order Deferrisomatales; family Deferrisomataceae; genus Deferrisoma. Next base: position 8,469 of record CAZUYO010000104.1, on the reverse strand, counting down.
GAGGGGGCATCGCGCTCGCCCTCGACGACGCCGAGGACGAGGAGTTCCAGCCGTACTGAGGGCAGAAGGGGCCCCGCAGCGCCCGGGGGAGGCCGACAGGGCCCTGTGGAGACGGCGTGCACCCGAGATCTGCGGGTTCCGGCCGGCGGCCGTGGACCGGCAACAGTCCATAGACCGATGTTCACAGGAGCGATCCGATGGCCGAAGCGGCGAAGCAGTCGAACGTGGGCGGGCAGTACCTGACCTTCACCTTGGACGGCGAGCGGTTTGCCCTCGAGATCTCCCGGGTCCGGGAGGTGCTGGAATTCCGGGGCGCGACCAAGGTGCCGCGCACCCCCGAGTTCATGCGGGGCGTGATCAACCTCCGAGGCAACGTGGTGCCGGTGGTGGACCTCAAGGCGAAGTTCGGGATGGGGGTCACCGAGACCGCGGTGGACACCTGCGTGGTGATCGTGGAGGTGGAGATCGACGGGGAGGCCACCGTGCTCGGCGCCCTGGCGGACTCGGTGCAGGAGGTGATCGAGCTCGACCCGGCCCAGGTGGAGCCGCCGCCGCGGATGGGCGCGCGCCTCGACACGGCGTTCATCCGGGGCATGGGCAAACTGGGAGAGGAGTTCCTGATCCTCCTGGACATCGACCGGGTGTTCTCGGCCGAGGAGCTTACGGCGGTGGCCGCGGGGGCCGATGCACACGGCGAGGGATGAGGGCGCCGGGTGGTCTCCCGGCGGTTGGGCCCAGGCCCGGCTTTCTGACCGGGACTTCCGGCGGATCGCCCGGTTCATGGAGGAGTATGCCGGGATCCGGCTCCCGCCGGCCAAGCGCCTCATGGTGGAGGGTCGGGTGCGCCGCCGGTTGCGGGAGCTGGGCATCCCGGCCTTCGAGGCGTACTGCGACCACGTGTTCGGTCCCGAAGGGGCCGACGAGCGCCTGCGGCTCGTGGACGCCCTCACCACGAACAAGACCGACTTTTTCCGGGAGCCCGAGCACTTCCGGTTCCTTGTCTCGCGGGCCGTGCCCGCGCGGGTCCAGGCCGAAGGGGCGGGCATCCGGCGACCCTTAGCGATTTGGAGTGCGGGATGTTCCACCGGGGAGGAGCCCTACACGCTGGCCATGGTGCTTCTGGACGCGGTGGCCTCGAGGCTGCCGGGATTCCGGTTCGAGATCCTGGCCACGGACCTCTCGACCCGGGTGCTCGAGGTGGCGACCCGGGCGGTGTACGCCGAGGAGCGCATCGGCCCCGTGCCGCCCGAGATGCGTCGGCGGCACCTGCTCCGGAGCAAGGACCCCACGCGCGGCCTCGTGCGGATGGCGCCCCACGTGCGGCGCCTCGTGCGGTTTCGGCGGCTCAACCTGATGGAAGAGTTCCGGTTCCGAGAGCCCATGGACATCGTGTTCTGCCGGAACGTCATGATCTACTTCGACCGGGCCACCCAGGAGGAGCTCCTGGGGAAGTTCTGGCGGGTCATCGCCCCCGGGGGATACCTGTTCCTGGGCCACTCGGAAACCCTGACCGGCATGGCCGACCGGTTTCGCTCGGTGGCCCCCACCGTGTACGAGCGGCTGCCGTGACCGAACTCGGCCGGATCTACGACGTCCGGGGGCGTATCCGGCACCGGGGCGGGCCCGGGGAGCCTGAACTCCACGTGTTGCCGGGCGAGGTCGCCGTGGCCCGGGCGCCCGCGGTGGTGGGAACGCTCCTGGGTTCGTGCGTGGCGGTCACGGTGTACGACCCCGTGACGCGGGTGGGGGGGCTGTGCCACGCCATGCTGCCCGGCGGCACGGCGGCGGACGGCCCCCTGCGGTACCTGGACCGGGCGTTGCCGTTCCTCCTGGAGGCCGTGGCCGATCGGGGCGGGAGCCCAGGCCGGCTCGTGTTCAAGGCCTTCGGGGGCGCCGCCGTGCTCGGGGAGGAGCCGACCGGGGCCTGGGACGTGGGCCGCCGCAACGTGGAGCGGCTCCACGAACTTCTGGGGGCGTGGGGGGTCTCGCTCGCGGGATGCGACCTGGGCGGGAGGACCGGGCGCCGGCTGCGGCTCCACCTCGACGACGGCCTCGTGTTCGTGCGCGCCTTCGGGCGCACGCCCCTTCGGCAGGAGGCACCATGAAGCGACCGATCCGCGTCCTGATCGTGGACGATTCGGCCCTGGTTCGGCAGACCCTTTCGGACATCCTGGGCTCCGATCCGGAGATCGAGGTCGTGGGCACCGCCCAGGATCCCTATATCGCGGCCCAGCGGCTCCGATCGGTGGTACCCGACGTGATCACGCTGGACATCGAGATGCCCCGGATGGACGGGCTCACCTTCCTCAAGAAGCTCATGGGCCAGCACCCGATTCCTGTGGTGATCTGTTCGAGCCTCGCGGCGGAAGGGGCCGAGACGACGCTCCGGGCGTTCGAGTACGGCGCGGTGGAGGTGATCCAGAAACCCCGCCTGGGGACCCGGCAGTTCCTCGAGGAGTCGCGGATCCGGATCTGCGACGCCGTGAAGGCCGCGGCCCGCGCCCGGGTGAAGCGTTACACGCCGGGGCTCGAGGTGGCCCCGAAGCTCACGGCCGACGCCGTGCTGCCGCCCGTGCGCACCCGGGCCATGGCCGAAACCACCGAGAAGGTGGTGGTGATCGGCGCCTCCACCGGGGGCACCGAGGCCCTGCGGGAGGTGCTCCAGGCGCTGCCGGCCGACGCGCCGGGCATCGTGGTGGTGCAGCACATGCCCGAGCACTTCACCGCGGCGTTCGCGCGCCGGTTGGACGGGCTCTGCCGGGTCCACGTGAAGGAGGCCGCCGACGGCGACCCGGTGCTCCGGGGCCAGGTGCTCATCGCGCCCGGCAACCGGCACACGCTCCTCAAACGAAGCGGGGCCCGGTATCACGTGGAGGTCAAGGACGGCCCGCTCGTGTGCCGGCACCGGCCGAGCGTGGACGTGCTGTTCCGATCGGCGGCCCGGTACGCGGGCCCCAACGCGGTGGCGGTGATCATGACCGGCATGGGCGACGATGGGGCCAAAGGCATGGCGGAACTCAAGCAGGTGGGTGCGGCCACGATCGGCCAGGACGAGGCCACCTGTGTGGTGTTCGGGATGCCCAAGGAGGCGATCGAACTCGGGGCCGTGGACCGGGTGGTGCCCCTGGGCCGGATCGCCCAGGAGATTCTTCAGCTAGCGGCCTGACGGGCCGGGGGAGACGTCCGATGACCCAAAGCTGGACCGAGTGGTTCCGCGGGCTCTCGTGGATCGAGCAGATCCAGGAGCTCGACCGGGTGGAGCAGGCCCGTGAGGCGGATCGGGTGCCCGACCTTGTGGCCCTCTGCCACGACCCGGCCCTGTCAGGACCAGTGGAGCGCGCCGCCCACGAGGCCGTGGTCGCCATCCTGGCGGCCGACCCGGCGCGCCTGGGGCGGGAGCTCGCGACGGGCGAAGAGAACCTGCTCCCGTTTTGCCTCCTGGCCGCCACCCGGGTCCGGGACCCGGTGATCGCGCCGGGGCTTGTCGCGGCCTACCGCCGGGCCGAGGACCCGAGGGATCAGGCGGCGGCGCTGAGTTCCCTCGTCAAGTTCGGGGGGGACGACGCCGTCGGACTGTGCCGGGAGGCCCTCTTTCACCCCGATCCGATCGTGAAAGCCGTGGCCATCGAGGCCGTGGGCCGGCTGGGGGACGCGCAGAGCGTGGCCCTGCTCCAGGACCTCGTACGCCGGGCCGCCGAGGAGGACAACCTGGGGGTGTGCACCCTCGATACCGCCCAGGCCGTCGAGGCCCTCGGGCGCATCGGATCGCCGGAGTGCCTGGGGTTCCTGGCCGCCAACGTGCATCACCCGAACCCGATGGTGCGCCGCCTGGTTCAGGAGGCCCTGGCCGGCTGCGGCGACGAGGCCGTGCCCCATCTCGCCGCAGTGATGGAGCGGGGCGACACCGATGAGCGGATCCTGGCCGCCAACGCGCTGGGGCTCATCGGGACCCGGGCGGCGGCCGACGCCCTCGTGGACGCCCTGGACCGGGGCCTCGCAAACCACCCCAACGTGAAGGCGGCGGTGTACGAGGGGCTGGCCGGGGCCCCATCGCTCAAGGCCCTGGTCTGTCTGCTCGACGGGCTTGCCGACCCCGATCCGGTGATCCTCCTGGCCGTGGTGTCGGCGCTCGAGCGGAATCCCACCGACGTGGTGGCCGCCAAGTTGGGGGAGGCCCTGGCCGTGCCGGAGCAGGGAGACCGGGTGGCCGGGGCCTTGGTGGCCTCCGGGTGCAAGGCGTTGGTGGCCCGGCTGTACGCCGACGCCCGGGTCCGGGGCGCGCTGGATCGGGCGCTCGCGGAACCGCCGTCCCCAGAGATCGCGAACGCCTTGGCCGAGGCCCTGGAGGAGGCCGGGACCCCCGAGGCGGCCGAGGCCGCAGCCCGCCTGCGCCGAGTGGCCGACGCCGGCGGCGGAAAGGGGCGCGTGGTGGTGGCGGACGACGCCCGCTCCATGCGGTTTTTCTACGAGTCGGTGCTCCGAAGGGCGGGTTGGGACGTGGTGGCCTGCGAGGACGGGCGGGCGGCCTGGGAATGGATCTCTGCCGGCAATCCCTTCGACCTTCTGGTCACCGACCTCAACATGCCCCGGATGGACGGGGTCGAGCTGGTGACCCGGCTCAGGGAGTCCGAGGGGGGAGGCGCGGTTCCCGTGATCATGGTCACCACGGAATCCGAAGCCTCGCAGCTCGGGCTCGCCCGGAGCGCCGGGGTGGATCTGTTCCTCACGAAACCTCTCTCCGCCGACGACCTGCGGTCCGCGGTGGAGGGGCTAGTCGCGGAAAGGATCTGACCCGTGGACGTGCGATTCATCAACCCCTTCATCACGGCCACCACGAACGCGTTCGCGACCATGCTCGGCGTCACGGTGCGCCGGGAAAGGCCCCAGGTGGATCGATCGTTCCGGGCGCTGGCCGACGTGAGCGGGATCATCGGGATCACGGGCCAGGTCCGAGGGGCCGTGGTCCTCTCGTTTCCTGCGGCGTTGGCCCGCAAGGTCACCGAGCGCCTGATCGGGGAGCCGGTGGCCCCGGACGATCCGGCGGTCGGTGACACCGTGGGGGAACTGGCGAACATCGTGGCCGGCGGCGTGAAAAAGGACTACGCCGACCTGGGGGTGGAATTCCAGATCTCCACCCCCACGATCGCCACGGGGCCGGGCCACAAAATCGTCCACAAAAGCGATCACCCCGTGCTCGTGATCCCGTTCGAGGTGGAGGGGGACACCTTCTGGGTTCAGGTGTCCCTCGTGTTCGAAGAAGCCAGGTAACGGCGCGCTCGGACGATGAGCAGCATGCCCACCCCGGCGGCGAACCCCGACCTGCACGTCGACGGTCTGTCGGTTCCCGGAGCGGAGGCCGAGGAGCACCGGGATCGCCCGGGACGGGCCAGAGAGGAAAGTGGATCTTCGGGCTCGGGCGAGAAGGGGCGTGGACGGGACGGGTGGCACGAGGTCGGACGGGAGATCGATGTCTGGGTCTGAAGACGTCCTGTAGGGTTCGAAGGCCGCCCGATTGCTTGGCCTGTGCTGTCCCCGTCGGACTCGACAGGAGGCCCCTTGCGCGGATAGGACTTGCCCCTCACCCAGCCTTCCCATTCCCCTGACGCGTGTCTACCCGTGGCGGTGCGGGCCGGGCCGAAATGAGACGTTCGAGGCGAACCGGACGTCCATCCGCCACCCCCTTTCTCCACACCCCTCGAACGATAAATCGTTTCCCAATCTGCAAGTTTCTTAGAGTTCGTCTTCCGGGGCCTCGAAAGACGAGCGCGGTTTCCTCTTCAGCATCCCCTCATACCCCCCGTCGGCGTGGGCGCGCTGGAATATGGTGACCAGGCATCGGACCTTCTAGATTGGAGAGGTTGCCCCTTCACTTCTTGTCGTGAAGGGGATCCTCCAGAGGGGTTGCTAGACTGGCCAGCTTCTCGCAGACCTTTATGTACCGCTCCCATATCTCGTGGGATTTCAGTTGGGCCTTAGTGGGTGGCGGGGGGGCTTCGAAGTCCGGGAAGGAAATCCGGATTATTGCGTGAGCCGGATTGTCATCAATGGGATCCGCCACCACTTCGGCTTCGGGAGCCTTCCTTCGCACATCTCCGGCTACGACGGTCACAATGGTTTCATCTTTCGGATTGCGGATTCGTTCCCACGGGTTGCAGTAATCACAACGATCAACCGAGACTTCCATGGGGTGCTTGCTCGCCATGAATGCCCGTGGTTTGACGACCCCATCCTTCTTGCGGATGGCCTTCCGATTGCATCGTCGGGCCAACTTTTCTGAATCTACTACCTCCGCCGGCGGAAGAGAGGGGCTTCCAGACATCAGGTTCCCAGATCGAAAAGGTTCATCCGCCGACGAGAAGCCCCAAGTGCTCAACTTTATCCGTTTCTCCAGCCGCCCACTGGGCCAGATGCCGGATGCCCATAGGACTGACCACCTCTCCGGCGAGCCGGAACCCTTCGTAGTCCCGCGCATAAAAGAATGTATGGGCGCCGTCGTCCGGGATCACAAAGACCACCTCCCGATCGAGTTCTTCGTTTTCTAGCTCAAGAAGCGCTCCTCCGTCGTCGGTCACGTCCTCATCCCATTCAACCGAGGCGAAAAACGGATCCAATGTCGCCTTCAGGGCCAGGTACACCCCATATCCATGCGGATCAAGAACGTCCTCCGGGCGAACGGGCACCCATAGTGTCTCCTCGGGTCGCGCGGAGTCCTTATATAGCACCCTTGCAGTATATTCGGGCACGCCAGGCCACGTATGGGCGAGCCCTGCATCGAGACACGTTGCGATGGCCGTCATGAAGACTCCTCCATCAACGCTTTCATCATCTTCCTGGCTGCCTCCAAGTCTTCTGATGCCGATTTCAACGCCGCATCCGCATCATCAATGGAGCGCACGTTCCTGTGGAAGTTGAACAGAACCTGGCGGATCGTGGAATCAGGCGAACCCTCGATGCGGATTTGGACCTGGATTCCCCTTGGATCCTCCGTGGTCACGGTATGGATGAATTCCGACAGTCTATACCCGTTGGCATCCAATGTCAGATTCAACGGGCGTTCGGCTACATCCGCCTGCAATTGAATGTAGCGAAACCCGCTGAAAGCGAAATTGTTACCTATCGCATGAACCGGCGTGTGCGGCAGAAGCTTCAAGATCCTACGCACCAACGCCGCCGCCGTCGTCTCCTCGCCGGCTTTGGGTCCGACATGCTCCATCGCCAGCCGGTCATATCCGACGATCCACGAAAACTCGCCGGCCTTGTGACGGGCAAACTGCACCCCCAAGCCTACCGGGTGTTCCGTGGTGGCTTCCGTCTTCTCGATCAGATTCTGCTGAAACATCCACGGGGGGGTGAGGATCGCCGGATTGAACTGCCCCAGGGCCACGATCGCCGTCTTCTGGAGTTCCACGGGCCCCTCCTATCGACTCAGATGCCCGCTGACCAACGTATACCCTAATTCGGCCCCGTCAACCCGGATGGTGAGCGGTCGCCATCATACAAAAACCACCCCGAGGCATCAATCCTCCAAGCCCTCACTCCGCTTCATCAGCTCGATCAGCGGATCGAGCACCTTGATCTGATCCTCCATCTCCGCGATTCGCTCGCGCAAGGCTCGCTCCCGGGCCTCCATCCGGCGGATCGTGTGGTCCAGCCCCAGGACGCCCCAGTCGCGCAGCACGTCCCGGAGCACCGCTCACCCCAGGCACATGGGGTCGTGGCCGTCGTCGAAGCAGGTGCAGAACCGCTCGCGCCAGCGGGCCTGCAGCTCGGCCCGGCGGCGTATCACGTCGGCGGGGCGGGGCACGGGGGCAGTCATCGAATGTTGCAGTTTTTTGGTCCCACTCCGGATCCGTCTCGATCGACTTGAACGTGAGCCCGCACCAAGTGCAGAGGTGATAGCGTATGCGGATGCCGTCGCGCCACGGCCGGGTGGTCACCGTGCGAGGTCGGGTGTACCCGCAGGGCCTGCCCGGGCGCCCAGGGCAGGTCACTCCGTGCTGGCGCGAGTAGGCTACTCCCACGACCTCTCGTGTCCGCGTGATCTTGACGCACTATTTCCTACCGGCCACGGCTTCCTCCTCGTGCAAAGGGGTTCAGATTCCGGCCCGCAAGGGGGGTCGACCCGGCGGCCTCGGGTTGCGGTGAGCGGGGGGGGCGGCGCCGCTGGCTCCGCCAACACCGGCACTCCCCCGGCCCACTCGGGTGCCGCCCAGGCCCAAGGCGTACACGGTGTAGTCCAGGTAGTGGTTGTCCGCGCGCACCTGCCCCCACTCGTAGGTCCCGTTCTTCTTCAGGTGCTTCTCCTCGGCCAGCCCCTGCCGGGCCCAGGTGACGTCGGTCTCGCTATGCAGAAACACCCGCTGCTCCCAGCCGTGGAGGAGCCGGCCGCACTAGCCCGGATTATTCATGAACGACCTTGATCGGGGCTTTGTTGATCGCAATTGGGTACATATTCTGGGACCGATGTGG
>CAZUYO010000103.1:5362-9341 GCA_964624725.1 uncultured Thermodesulfobacteriota bacterium | reverse complement strand
GACACGGGGTTCAGCGGGGGGACAGGACGGCCACGGCCCGGGGGCCGAACCCGGGCAGGGGTGGGCAGGCGCGGTGGCGGCGGAGGGCCCAGCCCGGGAGATCGGGGAGCGGCTCGGCACCCAGAAGAAGAAAGACGCAGCCGTCGGGGGTCAGGAACGGTCGGGCGAGTTCGAGGGCGGGGCCCGGCTGGGTGACCGCGCGGAGCGTCACGGTGCGAAAGGCCCCTTCGAGTTCGGGCGCCTCCGCGAGGAGGTCGGGCGCCCTGCCCTCGTACACCGACACGCGGGGGAGCCCCAGGAGCCGGGCCGCGTGGCGGACGAAGGCGACCCGGCGGCTGCGGGGCTCGATGCCGGCGCAGGGCTGGCCCGGATGGGCGAGGGCGACGGGCAGAAGGGGTAAGCCCGCGCCGGTCCCGATGTCCAAGAAGGGGAAGGCCGGAGGCTCGAGGAGAAACGGGAGAAGGGCGTCGGCGACCTGGAGGGCCACGCCTTCGAGGGTCCGGGGGCCCACGAGCCGGATGGCGCGGTTCCAGCGGTGGAGTTCCTGGGCGAGGCGGGCGAGGGCGGCCCAGGGGAGGTCGGGGCGAAGGTCCCGGAGGGCGCCCCAGGGGTCGGTGGCGGCCATCGGTTCACAGGGCGCCGAGGCGCTTGAGGTGAACGAGGAGCACCGGCCCGGCGGAGGGGCGCACCCCGGGGGTCCGGAGGGCCTGGGCCAGCGTGAGGGGCCGGGCCTGGGCGAGAATCTGGCGGACCTCGGTGGCCAGCCCCTCCACGCGGTCGTAATCGAGGTCGGGCGGCAGCGGCGTGGCCTCGAGCCGGCGCAGCTGCTCGAGCCCCTCGAGGTCGCGCCGGATGTAGCCCTCGTACTTCACCTCCGCCTCCACGGTGATGGCGTCGCGGCGATCGTGCTCCGGCCAGGCCGGGGCCAGGGGGCGGAGAGCCTCGAGGGAAAGCCCGGGCCGGCGCAGCAGGTCTTCCAGGGTCGCGGCCTCCCGTAGGGGGGGCTCGCCGGCTGCGCGGAGAACGTCGTCCGTTTCCGGGCCGGGCCGGACGCGAACGGCTCGGAGAAACGCCCGGAGTTCCCCGATCCGCTCCTGGCGTCGGCGAAACGCCTCGGCCCGGGCCGAAGGGACGGCGCCCACCCGGATCCCGAGGGGGGTGAGCCGGAGGTCGGCGTTGTCCTCCCGGAGGAGAAGTCGAAACTCGGCGCGGCTCGTGAACATGCGATAGGGCTCCCGGGTGCCCCGGGTCACGAGATCGTCCACCAGCACGCCCAGGTAGCCCTCGTGGCGGCCAACGTACACCGGGTCGGAGCCCCCGGCGCGCAGGGCCGCGTTGATCCCGGCCAGGATCCCCTGGGCCGCCGCCTCCTCGTAGCCGGAGGTGCCGTTGATCTGCCCGGCGAGAAAGAGGCCGGGCACCCGTTTGGACTCCAGGGTCGGGTAGAGTTCCCGGGGATCCACGAAATCGTACTCGATGGCGTAGCCGGGCCGAAGGATCTCGGCCTGCTCGAGCCCCTCGATGGATCGGACCAGGGCGAGTTGGACGTCGAGGGGCAGGCTCGTGGAGATGCCGTTGGGGTAGACCTCGGCGGTCCCCGTCCCCTCGGGCTCCAGGAAGACCTGGTGGCGGTCCCGGTCGGCAAACCGCATCACCTTGTCCTCGATGCTCGGGCAGTAGCGGGGGCCCACCCCCTGGATCACCCCGGTGTAGAGGGGGGAGCGGTCGAGGCCGGACCGGATGATCTGGTGGGTGCGGGGGTTCGTGTAGGTGATGTGGCAGGCGACCTGGGGACGCCCGATGGCCGGGGTGTCCATGCTGAAGGGGAGGGGGTCAGGGTCGCCGTGCTGGACGTCGAGGGCGTCCCAACGGATGGTGCGGCCGTTCAGCCGGGGCGGGGTGCCGGTCTTGAGGCGGCCCAGCGGAAACCCCAGGGCCCGGAGGTGCTCCGAGAGTTCCCGGGACGGGGGTTCGCCGGAGCGGCCCGCCGGATAGGACCGGAGCCCCACGTGGGCCAGGCCGTTCAGGAAGGTGCCGGGGCACAGGACCACCGTGCGGCCGGGAAAGCGGACCCCCTCCCGGGTGATCACCCCGCGGAGCCGGGAGCCCTCCATCCAGAGGGCCACCACCTCGGCCTGCTGGACCGAGAGGTTCGGTTGGGACTCGACGCACCGTTTCATATGACCGGCGTAGGCGGCGCGGTCGGCCTGGGCCCGGGAAGCCCAAACGGCGGGCCCCTTGCGGGTGTTGAGGCGGCGGTACTGGATGCCGGTGGCGTCGATGGCCCGGCCCATCTCCCCGCCGAGCGCGTCCACCTCCCGCACCAGATGCCCCTTGGCCAGGCCCCCGATGGCGGGGTTGCACGACATCTTCCCGACGGTGTCCAGGTTCAGGGTGAGCAGAAGGGTGCGCGCCCCGATCCGGGCCGCGGCCAGGGCGGCCTCGATCCCGGCGTGGCCCGCCCCGACCACGATCACGTCATGGCGCTGTTCCCACTCCATGGCGGTCCTCCGGCCGGCTGTGTTTCACGTGAAACATCCCGGCCCTATTTGCCGATGCAAAACTGGGAGAAGATCTGGTCGAGCACGTCGTCGGGGGTTCCCCACCCCAGGAGCTCGGCCAGGGCTCGCCGGGCGGCGTGGAGCTCACTGGCGCCGACCTCCGGCATCCCGGCCCGGCCCAGGATCTCGCCGGCCCGCCGGACCGCCGCAAGCGCGTCCTCCACCTTGGCGCGGTGCCGCTCGCGGGTCAGGGGCGCCTCCCCCCCCGGCCCGCTCGCCCCTCCCCGGGCCAGGGCGGCGATCCGGTCCAGGAGGGCGGGGAGGCCCTGGCCCGTCCGGGCGGACACCGGCACGGGGTCGAGACCCAGGGCGCGGAGCCGCTCCAGCGGCCCGGGGCCCAGATCGGCCTTGTTGACCACGACCACCCCGGTTCCCCGTTGGGCCAGGCGCCGCGCCTCCTCCTCTTCCCCGGGCAGAAGCTCTCGCCCGGCCTCGCACACGAGGATCACGGCATCGGCCTCGTCCCTCGCCCGCTCGGCCCGGCGCACCCCCTCCGCCTCCACCGGATCCCGGGCGGCCCGAAGCCCGGCCGTATCCAGGATCCGCACCGGCACGCCGGCGGCCTGGGTCCAGCCATCGATCAAATCTCTAGTGGTTCCGGGTAGTTCCGTAACAATCGCCCGCTCCTCCCCCACCAGCCGGTTGAGCAGGCTCGACTTCCCCACGTTGGGAACCCCCACCAGGGCCACCGTGTAGCCCTCCCGGATGGTCCGGCCCCAGCCGAAGGTCTCGAGCTTCCGCCCCATCTCCCGGGCCAGCTCCCCGAGTTCGTCCCGGATCGCCTCCCAGTCCTCGCTCCCCACATCCTCCTCCTCCGGGAAGTCGAGGTGGGCCTCGACCCGGGCGAGGAGGCGGCCCAGGCGATGCTGCCAGCTTCCGACCTCCTCGGAGAGCGCGCCGGCGAGAAGGGCCTCGTGGGCCCGGAGGGCCTCCTGGGTGCGAGCCTGGATGACGTCGAGCACGGCCTCGGCCTGGACGAGGTCGATCCGGCCGTTCAGGAAGGCCCGGAGGGTGAACTCGCCGGGGCGGGCGAGGCGGGCCCCGGCGGCCAGCGCCGCCCCGAGCACCCCCTGGGCCGCGGCCGGGCCCCCGTGGCAGTGGATCTCCAGCACGTCCTCCCGGGTGTAGGAGGCCGGCCCGGGCATCCACAGGGCGAGCACCTCGTCCAGCACCCGGCCGTCGGGCCCCACCGCGCTGCCGACCCGGACCGCGCGGGGGGAAAGGGGCAGGGGTTCGGCCCCGGTCCGCCGGCGCAAAACGGCCCGGGCCACCTGGGAGCTGCCCGGGCCGCTCACCCGTACGATGGCGATTCCCCCGGTTCCGGGGGGCGTCGCCACGGCGGCGATGGTGTCGGTGGGGTGTTCCATGGCGAAGCCGTGGGGCGTCGTGTGGCTACAGGTTCGTCTCCGCCGGGCGGC
>CAZUYO010000103.1:0-5262 GCA_964624725.1 uncultured Thermodesulfobacteriota bacterium | reverse complement strand
GGCGGCTAGGCGGCCAAGAACCCGAACGGGGCCGGCGGCCCGGTCCCCTCCAGCCCGTGCGAACGGCTCGCGGGCGGCCGTACCCCGTGAAGGCCCATCCCCTCAGGCCGCGGCCGCCTTCCGGGACTCCCGCATCATCCAGGCCTGCTGGGCCACGCTCAGAATGTTGTTCACGAGCCAGTACAGCACGAGGCCCGAGGGGAAGTTGAGGAACAGAAACGTGAAGACGACCGGCATCCCGTACATCATCATCTTCATCTGCCCCTCGTTCACCCCCGAAGCGGGGGTGAGCTTCTGCTGGAGAAACATGGTGACCCCCATCAACAGCGGGGTCACGTAGTAGGGGTCCTTGGCCGAGAGGTCCTGGATCCAAAACATGAACGGGGCGTGCCGGAGCTCGATCGAACCCAGGAGCACCCGGTACAGGGCGAAAAACACCGGGATCTGCACGAGCATGGGCAGGCACCCGCCCATGGGGTTGACCTTGTGGGTCTTGTAGAGCTGCATCATCTCCCGGTTCAGGCGTTCCTTGTCGTCCCCGCATTTCTCCTTGAGCCGCTGGATCTTCGGCTGGATCTCCTTCATCTTCTGCATCGAGCGGTAGCTCTTCGCGCTCAGGGGCCAGAAGATGAGCTTGACAAGGACCGTGAGCACGATGATCGCGATGCCGTAGTTGCCGGTGACCCGGTAGATCGCCTTGAGGAACCACAGGAGCGGCACGGCCACGGGGTGGAAGAACCCGTAATGGACCACCTCGGTGAGATCCGCGCCCAGCGGGGCCAGGGCCTCCCGGAGCTTCGGCCCCGCGAACACCCGCAGCTCGGCCCGGGCCGACCGGCCCGGCGACACCGGCTCCAGGGGCACCACGAGCTCCCCCTGGGCCACCTCTTCCATGCCGCGGAACCGCGTGAGCCGCACCTCCTGGGCGGGGGAGGCCGGCACGGCGGCCGTGAGGAAATACCCGTCCACCATGGCGAGCCACCCGATCCGGCCCGTCGCCGTGACCGGGTCTTCGAGCTTCTTGAGTTTGACCTCCTCGTACTCCCCGTCCGCCAGGTAGGCCGGGCCATGGAAGTTGTACCGGCTGAGCCGGTCCTTCGAGGCACCCGTGAAGTCCCGCACCAGGGTCCAGACGGCCCGGTCGGCCAGGGGGCCCTGGCCGCGGTTTTCGATCTCCACGGTGACCCCGACCGCGAACCCCTCCTCGGGAAGCGCGAAGGTCTGCACGACCCGGATCCCCCCGGCGCCATCCCAGGCCAGGACCGCCCGGCGCTCGGACCGTTCCTGAACCCGGTACACCGCGTTCCCCGGCACGTCGCTCCCGCCGAGGCGCACCTGGCCCGCCAGGTCGAACCCGGAGGGCGCGGCCAAAAGCTCCACGGGCCGGTCCCCCTCGTCCTGCCGGTCCGTGTACCCCTTGAGCTCCACCCGCCGGATCGTGGCCCCCTGGGAGCTGATCTCCACCCGGAGGTCCCGGTTCTCCAGGGCCACCGTTTCAACGGCCGCCGGCGCCTGGGGTTCGACGGGGTTCGACGGCGCCGGGGCCTCCACCTGCGGCTTCGCGTCCGCCCCGGATCCGGGCGGGGTGGCGGAGGGGGCCGCGGCCGCCTCGGGTTCCGGCTTGCCCCCCGGCGGCGGGGGCGGCGGGGCGAACAGGTACTGCCATAACACCAGAACGGCCATGGAAAGGGCCACGGCCAAGATGGTTCGCTTGCTGTCCATATCGGTCCTGTCCTAAGGGTCGGGCAAGGGGTCGAACCCGCCCGGGTGCCACGGATGGCACCGGGCGAGCCTTCGCAGGGTCAGCCAGGAAGCCGTCCAGAACGGGTATCGCTGGTAGGCGGCGAGTGCGTACGCGCTGCAGGAGGGGTGGAAGCGGCACGTCGGAGGCAACACCGGTGAGATCAGCGTCCGGTAGACCCGGATGAGCCCGGCCGCGGCCCGCGAAGCCAGCGGGCCAAGGCCCGTTCCAGTTCGGCCCCCACCTCTTGGTACCCCAGCTTCGCCGCCCCCTTGCGGGCGATCACCACGCAGTCGATCGGGGGGTGCAGCCGATGCCGGTTTCGGCGAAAGTACTCCCGCACGAGTCGCTTCACCCGGTTTCGGTCGTGGGCTTTCCCGACCTTCCTCGACACCACAAGCCCCAGACGGCTGGGCGCCTGGGGCCGGGGGAGAACCACGAGGGTGAACAACGGGCGGTGTACCCGGGTTCCCCCCTGAAAGACCCGGTCGAACTCCGCCCGCTTGCGGATGCGGCATGCCCGCGGAAACCGCTCGCTCGGCGTGCGGTCTATTTGCGCGGGATCTCGACCGTGAGTCGCTTGCGGCCCTTCTTCCGGCGGCGCGCCAGCACCTTGCGACCGTTGTGGGTGGCCATCCGGGCCCGAAACCCGTGGGTTCGCTTCCGGCGAATACGGCTGGGATTGTAGGTCAACTGCTGCATATGAGAACCTCCTCGGCGGTTCGGTCATGATCAAACTCGGAACGCTTTCGGAAATGCGGAACCCTACGGCAGATTCCGTGTCGGCGTCAAGCCCCTTTTCCGCCCGGTCGGCCTACGTGCACGTCCCGTTCTGCACGGCCCGCTGCCGGTACTGCGCGTTCTACTCGGGGGAGCCCCTCGACCGGATCCCGCGGTTCCTGCGCGCGCTGGAGCGGGAGATCGAGGCCTGGGGCCCGGGCGCCGGGCCCCTCGACACCGTGTACGTGGGCGGCGGAACGCCGGGGCTCCTGGGCGCGGAGGGACTCACGCGCATCCTGGAGGCCCTCCGGCGGGTGCGGGGGATCGCCCCCGGCGCCGAGATCACGATCGAGGTGAACCCCGGGGCCGGCCCCGACCCGGGCGCGTTGCGGCGCGCCGGCGCCACCCGGGTCTCGGTGGGGGTGCAGGCCCTCGACGACCGATGGCTCCAAACCCTCGGCCGCCGCCACGGGGCGGCCGAGGCCCTCGCCTACCTGTCGGCGACGAGGTCGGCGGGGGTCCGGTCGGTGTCGGCCGACCTCCTGATCGGGCTTCCCGGGCTTGGGGCCGGTGAAGCCGCCCGGTGGGCGAGGGACTGCGTGGGGGCGGGGGCGGACCACGTCTCCGTGTACGTCCTGGAGCTCCACGAGGGCACGCCCCTTCACCGCGCCGCGGGGGATGGTCGGTTCCCCTGGCCGGCCCCGGACGAGGCCGTCGCCCAGTGGGAGGCCGTGGCCGAGGCCTTGGCGGAGGAGGGGCTTCAGCCCTACGAGGTGTCGAACTTCGCCCGGCCCGGGGCCCGGTGCCGCCACAATCTCGCCTACTGGGAGGGAAAGGCCTACCGGGGCCTGGGCCCCGGCGCCCACAGCTTCGACCCGGACCTGGGCCCCTGGGGCGTCCGCTGGGAAAACCGCCCCGATCTGGCGGGCTGGTTCCGGGCCCTGGAGGCCGGGGCGCCGCCCCCGCGGTCGGTGGACGAGCGCTCGGCCGGGGACGCCCTCCTGGAAGCCCTGTTCCTGTGGGCGCGCCGGCCGGTGCCCTGGCCGGCCGACGTGCTGCGGCGGCACGGACTGGCCCCCGGCCGCGCGGATCCCCTCCTCGAGGTCCTCCGGCGCGGGGGGGACCTCGACAGCCGGAACCGGCCGACCCCCCAGGGCATGCTCCGCGCGGACGGGCTCGCCCTGTGGCTCTGGGAGCGGCTCGTGGGCGAGTCCGGGCGAGAGGGCTCCGAAGGCGGCGGTCCGGAGCGGTAGCCCGAACCGAAGACCCGGTGGGCCTCCCCCGGGCCGGCAGGGCACCCTCGGCGGGGCCGCGGTGGGGGACCGCCCCCGCGCAACATTAGCGCCCGTGACGCTGTGGGGCGCGGCCGGGGCCCCGGGGATCCCCGATTTCCTTGACTACCCCGGGGGGCGTTGCTACGGTACGGCCGGTTAGCACTCCACTGGGAAGAGTGCTAAGGCAGGAGCGCCATGACCGAAGAGGTGCTGAAGGAACGCGACGCCCAGATCCTGGGCGCGGTGGTCGAGGAGTTCGTACAGAGCGCCGAGCCGGTGGGATCCCGGAACCTGGTGAAGAAGTACCGGCTCGACATCTCCCCGGCCACGGTGCGCAACGTGATGGCCGATCTCGAGGAGATGGGATATCTGTGCCAGCCCCACACCTCGGCCGGCCGCCAGCCCACGGATCGGGGATACCGCTACTACGTGGATCACCTCCTCCGGGGCGGGAGCCTCCCCCCGACGGTGCGCCGGAAGCTGAGGGAGGGGATCCGCTCGGCCGAGGCCGAGGCCCTGGAGTCCCTGCTGGAGGCGACGTCCCGGGTCCTCTCCCGGGTGGCCCACCAGGTGGGGCTGGTGGTGGCGCCCCGGCTCGAGGTCCGGGTGTTCCGCCACGTGGACCTCGTGTTCCTTCGGCCGGGCCGGGTGCTGGTGATCCTGGTGACCCGCTCCGGCGTGGTCCACCACCGGGTCGTGGAAGCGCCCGAGGTGGCCAGCCAGGCCGAGCTGGAACCCATGGCCAACTACCTGAACAGCCTCCTGGAGGGGGTGCCGCTGGTCGCGGTGCGGGAACGCATCCTGGCCGAGATGGAAAGCGAACGGGTCCAGTACGACCGGATGCTCCGGCGGGCCCTCGAGATCGGGTCCCGGGCCGTGACCCCCCAGGGCGAGGGCGACGAGGTGTACGTGGGGGAGCCCCTGCATCTGCTGGACCAGCCCGAGTTTCGCGACGTCGAGAAAATGCGGCAGATCTTCGAGGCGTTCCAGCGCAAGGGGATCTTGCTGCGGATCCTCGACCAGGCCCTGGAGGCGCCGGGCGTCCAGGTGTCGATCGGGGCGGAGAACCCGGTGGCCGATCTGCAGGACTGTTCGGTGGTCGCCACCGCGTACGGCCAGGAGGAGCACCCCCTTGGGGCGGTCGGCGTGATCGGGCCCAAGCGCATGCCCTACGGGGAGGTCATCGCCCTGGTGGAGTACGCCGCCCGTCTTCTCGGCCAGGCGCTCACGCGCCTGTGATCCCGCCCGACGGCCGCCCCTGGCGCCCGGCAGGGCGTCTTCGCGTTTCCCGGTTGGCCATGGTGCACGATGGGGGGGCCGGTCCGAGGGCGGCGGGTTTGCAAGAACCAGAACGTTCCGTCCTCGGTCATGCGGTCGGGTCGGTCCGGCAGCAACCGACGGACCGCCGCGGCCCGGACGAAAGGACCGGAGGCCGGCGACCGTGCCGGGTGCCAGAAGACAGACGACAGAGGACAGGGGGGTCTCTGACCTCTGACTTCTGAATTCCGGCCCCTGCTACGGCATCCG
>CAZUYO010000102.1:0-9427 GCA_964624725.1 uncultured Thermodesulfobacteriota bacterium | reverse complement strand
GGCACGGTCTCCGGTCCCGTGGTCCAGACGGCGGCGGCCCAGCGTGTGGCCGAAAGCGGAAAGCTCCTGCGAGCAGGCCGAGCCGCCTGGCGAAACGTCGCCGGAAAGGAGGAGTCATGTCCGGAGCGTTGGAAGGCATCCGCGTGGTGGACCTCTCCCGGTTGTTTCCGGGACCGTTCGCCACCCAGCTCCTCGCGGACCTGGGGGCGGACGTGATCAAGGTGGAGGAGCCGGGGCGGGGCGATTACATGCGGGGGTTTGCCCCGGTGGTGCGGGGGGAGAGCCTCTTTTTCCTCCACCTGAACCGAAACAAGCGGAGCGTGGCGCTGAACCTGAAGCACCCCGAAGGCCGCAAGGCGTTGCTCGCCTTGGTGGACCGGGCCGACGTCGTGGTGGAGTCGTTCCGGCCCGGGGTCATGGAGCGGCTGGGGCTCGGGCCGGACGAACTCCTGGCCAGGAACCCCCGGCTCGTCTACTGCTCGGTGACCGGGTACGGCCGGGAGGGACCCTACGCCGACCGGGCCGGCCACGACCTCAACTACCTCGGGGTGGCGGGGGCCTTGGGGCTCCTTCGGGACGACCGGGGGCGGCCCGTGATGCCCCATTTCCAGATCGGCGACGTGGGGGGCGGGGGGCTCAACGCGTGCATCGGGATCCTGGCCGCCCTCATCGCCCGGGAGCGCACCGGGCGGGGCCAGGTGGTGGACGCGGCCATGGTGGACGGGGTGGCCACCTGGCTCACCTACCGGTGGGCCCACCGGCAGGCCGGGACGCCGCAGACCGAACTCCACCTCACGGGCCGATACCCCTGCTACAACGTCTACGAGGCGGCCGACGGCAAATACGTGGCCCTCGCCGCCCTGGAGCCCCAGTTCTGGGATCGGTTCTGCCGCCGCATCGGCCGGCCCGAGTGGATCGAGGCGCAGTTCGCCGAGGGGGAGACCCGGGACCGGATGATGGACGAGCTGCGGGCGCTCTTCCGCACCCGCACCCGGGACGAGTGGGTGGCGGAGCTGGCCGAGGCGGACTGCTGCGCCACGCCGGTTCTGGAGTTGGACGAACTGGAGGAGGATCCCCACTGGCGGGCGCGGGGGTTGGCGCGGCCGGTGGAGGTGCCGGGCTGGGGCGTCCTGCGGATGCTCGGGTTTCCGCTTGGACTTTCGGCCACCCCGCCCTCGGTCCGCCGCCCGCCGCCGCGGCTCGGCGAGCACACCCGGGAGGTCCTTCGGGAGGCCGGTCTCCCCGAGGGCGAGATCGAAGATCTCCTCGCCTCCGGGGCGGCCCAGGGGGAGTAGGGGGAAGCCGGCCTCCGATGTTCCCCCCCTTGACCCACGTCAAGGCGGGGGAAACCTCCGGGGGGCATCCTGCATCCAAGGCTCACGAACCCCCACCCGCAACGGAGGTGGACCATGAACCTGGATGCGATGGCGCTACTGGCCCTGGGAGTGCTCGCCGGGATCTACCTCGTGTACTGGGCCGAGGCCCGGCGGGCCCCCGCCCCCTGCCGGAGCCGGGATTGTCACGACTCGTAATGGATCGCCTCCACCGGGCAGGCCTCGGCCGCCTCCACGATCTGGTCGTCGAGGGAGAGGTCCGCGTCGGAGCGGACGGTGGCCACGTCGCCCTCGAGCCCGAACACCTCGGGGCAGATGTCCACGCAGGTCCCACAGGCGATGCACTCGTCGTCGACCCAGACTTTCTTCATGGGGGTTCTCCTTTCGCGGGAGGTTACGCGCGGCCCACGGCCCCGCAGGGTTGGACCCGCGTTCCGTCGGGCAAGGGGAGCCGCGAGAACAGGGCCCCCGCCGGGGACCGGATCGAGAGGTCCGCCGTCGGCGTGAGCGGCGTGGGTTCCGGGTTCACCTCGACCACGTAGGCCGAACGGGCCAGGCCCGGGAGCGAGGCCACGGGGTGAACCACGGCCGAGGTGCCGATCACCAGCAGAAGGTCGGCGCGCTCGACGGCCTCCACCGCCCGGCGGAGGGCGTCGGCCGGGAGGGCCTCCCCGAACCACACGACGCCGGGGCGCAGGAGCCCGCCACAGGCCTCACACCGGGGGGGCACCGGAAGGGGAACCCGGCGGTCTTCCCGCTCGGCCCCGCACGTCGTGCACCGCACCCGCCACAGGCTCCCGTGAACCTCCACCATGCGTCGGCTTCCCGCGAGCCCGTGAAGCCCGTCGACGTTCTGGGTCACGAGCAGGAACGCGGGGGCCTGGCGTTCGTAGGCGGCCAGCCACCGATGGGCCGGGTTCGGTCGGGCCTGGGCGATCCGTTCCCGCCTCCAGTTGTACCATTCCCAGACCACGGCGGGGTCTCGGGCGAACGCCTCGGGTGTGGCCAGGTCTTCCGGCCGGTGGTTGCGCCACAGCCCGTCGGGCCCCCGGAACGTCGGCACGCCGCTTTCGGCCGAAACGCCGGCGCCCGTGAGCGCGACCGGCCGTCGGGCCGCCCGGATGCGATCCGTCAGTTTCCGGATGGCGTCGTCCCGGTTCGTCACCGCACCGCCTCCCGCACGGCATCCATCTGGGCGCCGATCTGCGCCCGGAACCGTTCCAGTTCCTCCCGCCGTCGGGGTTCCTCCCACCCGAGTTCCCGGGCCATCACCCGCGACACGGCCTCGGCCACCCCCAGTCCCCGGTCGGGCCGGATCGTCGTGGAAAGCCGTCGCAACAGCACATCGTCGAGGTGCCGGGCCTGCTCGGCCCGCACCGCGTACACCACCTGCGCCAGGTGGTCCTGCGCGTCGGGGCCCACCCGCTCCCGGAGTTCCTCGTCGGAGAGCCCCAGTTCGAGCACCTCGCACGCCTTGCGGCCGTACAGCCCCACCAGGTGGTCCACCACGGGCCGGGGGATGCGCGGCAGGTTCTCCGTGCACTCCACCAGGTTCTCGCGAAAAATCACCTGATCCCGAAAGCCCCCCCCGGCGAGCGGGGTGCGGTCGGTCGTCCCGGGCCGGTTCACGCCCAGCCGTTTGCAGACCGCGTCCACCCCGTTCTCCGCCAGGCGCCGGAACAGGGTGAGGTTGCCCCCCGCCAGGGTGACGAACCCCGAAATGCCACCTTCCTCGACGGCCTCGTACTCGCAGGGCAGGTCTCCGGAGGGCCTCCCGTCCTTCCGGGGAACGGCCCACGCCCCGGTTTCGGCGAGAAGGAGCCGGGAGGGGTCGGGAACGAGCCCCGGGATCCGGCGGCGGGCCTCCCCGAGCCAGGCGACCAGGTCCCCCGCGCGGGGCCGAACGCCCTCGTCCGGAGCCGAGATCTCCGCGAGATCCCAGCCCGCCAGAACGTGCTGCGCCCGGGGGATGCCGAAGCAGGGGGGATACCCCTCGTGCCACACGGCGACGTCCAGATCCGCGTCGACCCAGACGTGGGTTCCCCGCAGGAGCCGTACCCGGCCCGGCCAGTCCGGCGTGAGCCTTCGCCCGACCTCGTCGATCCAGGGGCCTGCGGCGTTGACCACCGCACGGGCGCGAACGCAGCTCCGCCCCGCCGACTCCCGGTCCTCCACCTCCAACTCGAACCCTTCGGCGACGCGCCGGATGCTCGTCACCTCGTGGTAGTTGCGGCAGTCGGCGCCCTCCTCCTGGGCCGAGCGCACGTGCTCCAGGACGAGCCGAGCGGGGAAGAGGCAACGGAAATCGTAGAACAACCCCGCCCCGAGAAGGCCCTCCTCGGACAGGGCGGGCGCCCTTCGCACGGCCTCCCGCGCCGACAGAATCTGCCGGGGCGGCCCCCCGGATCCGAAGCTGAGCCAGTCATAAAACCGAAACCCCCACCGAATCCGCCGAAGGCTGAGACGCCCTCCCCGGTACACCGGGATGAGGACCGCCAAGGGCTGGACGAGGTGGGGGGCCAGGCGGTGGAGGGTTTCCCATTCCCGCAGGCACTGGAGGGCCAGGTGGAATTTGCGGTCCCGAGCGAAGCGAAACCCGCTGTGGACAAGTCCGGCCGCGATCCCGGTGGTGCCGGAGGCCCAGTCCCCCCGTTCGAGCAACAGGACCCGCAGGCCCCGAAGGGCCGCGTCGCGGGCCGCAGCCGCGCCCACGATGCCGCCCCCCACGACGGCCAGGTCGTAGGACGGTGGCGGCACGGGGCTACCCCTCCTCTCCGAGGAGGATCCGAAGGGCCAGATTGGCCTGCATGTGGGCCGCAACCCCGACCCGGGGGGCCATGAGGCCCACGCCGGGCCGGGCCTCGCTTTCCAGGTCGCCGACCACGAACAGGCGTTCGCCCACGCGGTGGGTTCGGATGGCGTCGGCGGGGCCGTAGCCGGCGAGTCCCGAGGCCGCCACGATCCTGGTTTCGGGCAGCCGGCCCAGGGCCGTCTCCACGAGCATCGCTTTCTGATCGGCCCGGTCGAAGGCCTCCACCAGCACCCGGCACTCCCGGAAGATCTCCGGGATGTTCTCCGGCGTCAGGCGGACCCTGTGGAGGTCCAGGCGCACGTAGGGGGTGATCCGCCGAAGGGTCTCGGCCAGGGCCTCGACCTTGGGCAAGCCGATCTGGTCCACGAAGTACTGCTGTCGGTTCAGATTGCTGGGTTCCACCACGTCGAAGTCCGCCAGGACGAGGCGCCCCACGCCGGTCCGGGCCAAGGCCACCGCCACCTGGCTTCCCAGCCCGCCGAGGCCGGCCACCCCCACGCAGGCGTGTTTGACGCGCTCGTGCACCCCGGGGGTGTGCCGCGCCACCAGGAGGGCCTCGAGTTCCTCCCGGCTCGGCACCTCCCCCCTGCGGATCAGCACCACCTCGTCCCCCTCCTGGAGGACGACCTCTTCCGTGGCCGGAAATCCGTTGCGGATGAGGACGTCGGCGTCGGGCTTCAGGGCCTGCCGCACGTCTCCGACGCGGACCCCCTCGGGAAACTCCCGGTACCGCTCGTTCACCTTCACGCGCACGGTCTGTCTCCTCGTGGGTAGGCGCCCGAGGATTCTTGCACCCCGGGGCCCGGTGCGCAAGCCGTGTCTTGACACCTCCCTCGGGTCGGCTAGGCTCCCGCCGTACAACCGGCGGTTCCCATGGGGTCGGCAAGGGAGGCGGCGATGGGCGCGGAACAGAAGATTCGGGATCTCGCGAGGGTGGAACCCGCGGAGGGCGGGTGGTTCACGGTGTACCTGAACACCCGCTGGAGCTCCGAGAAGGAACGGGAGAGGGTGCGGATCTTCGTCAAATCGCGGCTCCGGGAGTGCGGCCAGCAGGCGGCCGAGCCGGGCGACCGGAGGGCGGAGGAGGCCAGGGACCGGATCGAGGAGTACGTCCGGCAGGTGGTGGCGAGGGAGCGGGACGAGGAGTACGACGGGATCGCCCTGTTCGCCTGCGGAAGGCAGGGGGTCTTCGAGGTGCTCCGCTGCCATATCCCGTTTCGCGACGAGGTGGCCTGCGGGGACCGGCCCTTCCTTCGGCAGGCGGCCAGGGTGCTGTGGGAGGGCGAGCGGGGGGTGTTGGCCCAGGTGGGGGCGGAGGGGGGGAGGCTCGTGGAGTTCCATCTGGGTGGGGTTTCCCGGACCTGGGAGTTCTGGGACGAGGAGTTCCCCGGCCGGCACGAACAAGGGGGCTGGAGCCAGGCGCGGTTCCAGCGGCACGTGGAGGAGCACCTCCAGCGCAACCTTCGCACCGTGGCCGACCAGCTCGCCGGGTGGGTCGACGAGCGGGACGTGCCCCGGATCGTCGTGGCGGGCCCCGAGGAGGTTGCGGCCGCGTTCGAGCGCGAGGTCCCGCGGCGGCTGCAGGGGCGCCTGGTGGCGCGGCTACGGGTGGATCCCCACGAGCCGTTGCCGGAGGTGCAGGCCAAGGCCCTGGATGCCCTCGCCAGGGCGAGGGACGAGGCCGCGACCGCCCGGCTCCGGAAGGTGCTCGACCGGGAGGGCGGCCGGGCCGTCGGCGTGGAAGCCGTCTCGGAGGCCGTTCGCGACGGGCGGGTCCACGAACTGTTCCTCCTGGACTCGTTCGAACGGCCCGGGTGGGTCTGCCCGTCCTGCGGGGAGATGGGGGAGCGGGTTCCCCTGGGGTGTCCCCGGTGCGGCGCCGCGGTGGACGCCGTGGAACTGGGCGAGGAATGGGTCCGGGGCGTGCTCGCGAGCGACGGCGGCGTGGCCGTGTTCCGGGACCACCCGATCCTCGAGGAGGCCGGGGGGAGCGTCGCGGTCCTCCGGTACTGAGGCCCGGGAAGGGGGGCGGGGGCGGCGGCGCGCTCCGGGTCGCCGCCGGGGTCGAAGGCCCCCCGGAAGGGACAGGGGCCCCCGGGGGGCACCACGGGGATGATGTTCCACCAACCTTCACCGAAGGAGGACGACCATGGCCGTGGCACGGGTGACCGAACTCATCGCCGCATCGCCGGTGAGCTTTGACGACGCGATCCGCAAGGGGTTCGAGCGGGCGGCCAAAACGCTCCGGAACATCACGGGGTTCCACGTCACCGAGTGGCGGGCGAGCGTGAAGGACGAGGCGATCCAGGAGTACCGGGTCACGCTGCGGGTGACCTTCCTCCTGGAAGACACGCTCTAGCCCCGGGCACGCGGAACGCCTATCGGGTCAGCGGTTCCAGGTAGGGGGCGAGCTCCGGCCGGCGGAGCCGGAGGCGGTCGGCCAGGGCCACGGCGCAGGCGTCGGGTGTCTCCAGGGCCCCGAGTCCGGTGCCGAGCCGGGGGCCGTCGGGGCTCGGCTCGTGGAAATCGCTGCCCCCGGTCACGAGAAGTCCCCTCCGGGCGGCCATGGAGCGGTACCGTTCCTGCTGCTCCCGGGAGTGGCGGCTGTAATACGCCTCCACCCCCTCCAGGCCGTCCCGAACCAGGTGATCCAGCAGGGTGCCGAGGGCGCCGGGATGTTCGGCCTCGATGAGGCCCGGGT
Source organism: uncultured Thermodesulfobacteriota bacterium (assembly GCA_964624725.1). Classification (GTDB taxonomy): domain Bacteria; phylum Desulfobacterota; class Deferrisomatia; order Deferrisomatales; family Deferrisomataceae; genus Deferrisoma. The sequence continues at coordinate 2,580 of CAZUYO010000102.1, read as the reverse complement.
GGGCGAGCACCGGCACTCCGCCCGCGGAGCGGATCATCCGGCAGGCCTCCCCGGGCGGGAGCCGGTCCTTGTCCACGTAGGCCGGCTTCCCGCGGCCCAGGAACCGGTCGAACGCGTCCTGGACGTCCCGAGCGACGCCCTTGCGGACGAGCACCCGGGCGACGTGGGGGCGCCCCACAAGGGCGCCGTTGGCCTCGGCCTCGACCTCCTCGAGGGTCACCGCAATCCCCAGCTCGCGAAGCCGCGCCACCATCCGGGGCGCCCGCTCCTCGCGGCTCCGGGCGAGCCGCTCGAACGCGCACCGGACCTCCGGGAGGCGGGTGTCGATGCCGTATCCCAGGAGGTGAAAGGTCACCCGCTCCCACCGGGTGGAGATCTCGACCCCCGGAAACACCGCCACGCCGAACTCGGCCCCGGCCTCCAGGAACTCCCGGTTTCCGTCCACGCTGTCGTGGTCGGTGAGCCCGATGGCGGCGAGCCCCAGGCGGCGCGCCTCCTCCACGAGGCGTCGGGGCGGCCACGTGCCGTCGGAGAAGGTGCTGTGGGTGTGCAGATCCACCATCGGGCGCCTCCGGGAACGGGGGAACGGGCGGATATACGTGCCGGGGCCCGCGGCGTCAAGGGCTCCGGATCACTTTTTCTCTAACGTGTTCAACAGCTTGACTTTCGCCCTCGCCCCATCTAGCATCGGCCCCCAATCCCGGGCCCCCGTAGCTCAGCAGGATAGAGCACAGGATTCCTAATCCTGGTGTCGCAGGTTCGAGCCCTGCCGGGGGCGCCACGGGAGACGGTCGAAGCCCCGACCCGTCCGCCGGATCGCGAGGTGGGGCGAGGGCATGGGTTCTGTCGTTGGGAGGTCTCCGAGCCATGAACAAGTCGGATCTCATCAAGGCCCTTTCGGAACGGGGCGGCATGCCGCTCAAGGAAGCCCGGGCGGCGGTGGACACGTTTTTCGAGGCCATGGAGGACGCGATCCTAAACGAGAACCGGATCGAGATCCGCGGGTTCGGGAGTTTCTGCGTCAAGAAGTACGATGCCTACGTGGGGCGCAACCCCAAGACCGGCGAACGGATCGAGGTTCCTCCCAAGCGCCTTCCCTACTTCAAGGTCGGAAAGGAACTGAAGGAACGGATCGACTCCTGATCCGGACCGGGCCGAGAGGGTGATGGGATGTGCGTGGCGGTGCCCGGAGAGATCCTCGAGGTGCGGGAGGACGGCACGGCGGAGGTGGATTTCGGGGGGGTGCGCCGGACCGTTTCCACGGCCCTCCTGCCGGACCTCGTGGCGGGAGACTTTGTGATCGTCCACGCCGGGTTCGCGCTACACCGGGTCGATCCGGGCGAGGCGCGAGAAACCCGCGAACTGTTCCGGCAGATTCTCGAAGAAGATGAACCTTCCTGAGACGGGCCCGAACGGGCCCGAACTCGTGTCTTCCCTCCTGGAAAAGGTGCGGGGCTACCGGGGGCCGCCGGTGGCCATCATGGAGGTGTGCGGCACCCATACGGTGGCGATCGCCCGGATGGGGCTCCGGGAGCTCCTGCCGGAAGGGGTCCGCATGCTGTCCGGACCCGGGTGCCCGGTGTGCGTGACCCCGGTGGAGGTGTTCGACGAGGCGCTGGCCCTGGCCACGGAGGCCGGGGTCGTCCTCGCCACCTACGGGGATGGGGTGCGGGTTCCGGGGACCCACGGGACGCTTGCGGCCGCCCGGGCCGGCGGCGCCGACGTGCGGGTGGTGTACTCGGCGCTCGATGCCCTGGCGATGGCCCAGCGGGAGCCCGATCGGGAAGTGGTCCTTCTGGGGCTGGGGTTCGAGACCACGGCGCCGGCCTCGGCGGTGGCCGTGCTGGAGGCCGCGGCCAAGGGGGTGCGCAACTTTTCCGTGCTCTCGGCCCACAAGGCGATCCTTCCCGCCATGACCGCGCTGCTGGAGGACCCCGAGGTCCGGATCGGGGCGTTCTTGTGCCCGGGCCACGCCAGCATGGTGCTCGGGGCTCAAGCTTACGCGCCCCTGGCCGAAAGGTATGGCGTGCCCTGCTGCGTGGCCGGGTTCGAACCCCCGGACGTCCTGGCGGGGATGGTCCGGCTTCTCCGGCAGGTGGAGAGGGGCGAGGCCCGGGTGGAAAACGCGTATCCCCGGGCGGTCACGGCCCAGGGGAACCCGGCCGCCCGCGCCGCCCTGGATCGCGTGTTCGAGCGGGTCCCCGCCCGGTGGCGGGGGCTCGGGGTGGTGGAGGAAAGCGGCTACGACCTGCGGCCGGAGTTTTCGGCCTGGGACGCCCGGCGGCGGTTCCTGGAAGGCCGTCGCTTCGAGGGGCGGGAACCCGAGGGATGCCGGTGCGCCGAGGTCCTGCGGGGCGTCCGGGAACCGGCCCAGTGCCCCCTGTTCGGCCGTGCGTGCACCCCGCGCCATCCGGTGGGGGCGTGCATGGTGAGCTCCGAGGGCGCCTGCGGCGCCCATTACCGGTACCGGAGGGCCGGGCATGCCTGAGGCGGTGGTGACCCGGGCCCACGGCGGGGGCGGCCGGGAGATGAAGGAACTCATTCGGGACGTGTTTCTGCGGGGGTTGGGGGAGGTGGCGG
>CAZUYO010000101.1:7518-9472 GCA_964624725.1 uncultured Thermodesulfobacteriota bacterium | reverse complement strand
TTCGACATGGCCATGCTCCCGGTATCCGGCGATCGCTCCCGGGAGGCCGCCCGGATTTGCGGCCCGCGGGCGGCTACTCCAGTTCGAACCGCACGGTCACGATCCCCCACTGCTCCACGTTGCGCCCGGCGGGCAAGGGGTTGAACCGCAGCCGGGCCACGTACTGCTGGGCGATCCGGTCGAGATCCGGGGCACCCCGCTGCACCACCAGGGTTTCCACCACGTCCCCCCGGGGGGAGACCCAGAATTTCACCCGCACCGAGACGGGCTGAACCACGGGAACGGCCGGCACGGGGGGGGCCTCCACCAGGCGCCGGCTCGCCCCCTCCTGCCACTCGATCTCCAGGGGCTCCAACGGCTTCGGGGCCTCCGGCGCGGCCCGGGTCTCCACCCGCGCCAGGAGCTCGTCCACCCGGGCCCGGGGCGCCGGTTCGGGGGCGGGCACCGCCACCGCCGCGGCCGGCACCTGGGGGACCGGCTCGGGCGTCGGCACGACCGGCGGCGCCACCCAGGGGATCTCGTCGGGTTCGTCCGGCGGCGGGGCGCGGCGGGCCGGCGGCCGGATCGGGGGCGGCGCGGCCACCGGCGGCGCGGCCGCCAGGTCGGGAAGGACCATCCGGCCCAGGACCCGCTCGGCCTCGGCGGCCTCGAGGGGCTCCGGCGGCCGTCGGGGTTCCGGCCGGGGCTCGGGCGGCTCGGGCCGGAGCGGCTCGGGCCGGGGACGCAGGAGTTCCACCTCCACCGGACCCCGCTCGCGCACCGGGAGGGACCACCGGATCCCGGGGGTGAGGGCCACGAGGGCCCCGTGGACGACGAGGCTCGCGGCCAGGGCAACGCCCAGGGGGGTGCGCCGGGTCACCGCCTCACCGTTTGGGCCGGGTCGCGATGGCGAGGCGGTGGAGCCCCGCGGTCTTGGCGCGATCCATGACGTCCACCACGTGGCGGTGCCGGGTTTGCTCGTCGGCCTCGATGATCACCAGGGTGTCCGGGTTGGCCCGGGCCACCTCGGCGAACCGGGCCTCCAGGTCTTCGGGGCTCGCCCTGCGGTCGCCCAGGTACAGGGTGCCCTCGGCGTCGATCTTGACCCGGAGGTCCTTGACCTCCTGGCGGACCGGCTCGGAGCGGGCCCGGGGCAGGTCGATCCGGATGCCCGGCGACACGACGAAGGTGGTGGAGAGCATGAAAAAGATGAGGAGCAGGAAGACCACGTCCACCAGGGGCGTGATCTCGAGCCCCACGAGCTCCCTTCGCTTCTTGCGGAACTCCATGGCCTAGCCCCCGGCCGCCTTGGCGGCCGAGACCGGCCGGCGGTCCGGCCGCTTCACGAGGTCCACGAAGTGGATCGCGTGTTGCTCGAGCTCGAGCACGATCCGGTCCACCTTGCCCAGGAAGTACCGGTAGGCCACAAAGGCCGGGATGGCCACCGTCAGCCCCGCCGCCGTCGTGATGAGGGCCTCGCTGATGCCGCCGGCGAGGCTCGCCGGGTTGCCCACCCCCTCGACGCTGATCACGGTGAAGGCCTTGATCATGCCGCTCACCGTGCCCAGGAGCCCCAGCAGCGGCGCCACGTTGGCCACCGTGCCGAGGACCCCCACGTACCGCTCCAGGTGGGCCGCCTCCCGCCGGCCCACCTCCTGGACCGCCTCCTTCACCACCTCGCGCTCCAGGCCCGCGTTCTTCAGCGCCGCCGACAGGATGCGGGCCAGGGGGCTGCGGCTCCGGCGGCAGACCGCCAGGGCCTCCTCCACCTGCCCCCGGCGGTAGAGGTCCTCGACCCGCCGCAACAGCTCCCGGGGGATGTTCCGGCCGGCCCGGAGCATCCAGGCCCGCTCCAGGAACACCGCGAGCCCGATCACCGAGCAGGCCGCGATGGGGATCATGAGGATGCCGCCCTTCACCAGGTACTCGTACATCGATCTCCTCCGGGGGAAGATCAGGGAATCCGCGGGAGCCG
>CAZUYO010000101.1:0-7418 GCA_964624725.1 uncultured Thermodesulfobacteriota bacterium | reverse complement strand
GCCGGCCCGGGGATCCTCGGTCTAGGGGTCGCCGCCCTCGGAACGGGCCCCCAGGCGCGCCCGTACGCTCCGGGCCCGCTCGGTCTCGCCCCGGGCCTCCAGGAGGTCGGCCGCCCGCCCCAGGGCCTCCCGGACCTGGGGGTCGTCGTCCGGGTACAGGTACCCGATTCGCAGAAAGGTTTCCAGGGCCTCGTCGGGCCGGCCGGCCGCCTCGAGGGCCCGCCCGGCCCAGACGAGGGCCCGCAGGCCGTCCGCACTCTTGCCCAGGTCCGCGGCGGCCTGGAGCACGGCCGCGGCCTCGGCGGGGCGCCCCGACAGGAGGAGCACCCGGCCCCGGTCGGCCTCCACGGCCTGCCGCAGGTCGGGCCGGTCGGGGGGGCAGGCCCCGGCCGCGGCGTCCAGGGCGGCGAGCGCCCGGTCCCACTCCAGGAGCGCGGCCCGGGCCCGGGCGGCCCCCCGAAGGGCCTCGACCCGTTCCGGCCCCTGGGTGCGTTGGGCCACCCGATCCCACAGGTCCGCGGCCCGGGCGTCCCGGCCCTGCGCCTCGGCGAGACGGGCCAGGTCCCGGAGGGCCGCCAGCCCCACGAGGTCGTCCCGCAGGGCCAGTTCCTCGAAGATCCGGCCCGCCCCCTCCCGGTCGCCGGCGGCGAGCCGCTGGCGGGCCGCCTCGAGGCGGGCCTCGGCGGCCCGGGCCGTCTCGCCGGCCGCCCGGGCCGCCCGCTCGTAGGCCCGGGCCGCGTCCTGGGCCCGGCCCTCGGATTCCAGCAGCCGGGCCAGGGCCAGGGCGAGATCCACGCCCCGGGGATCGGCGGGGTAGTCCCGGAGGAACCGGTCGACCGCGAGGGAGAGGTCCTCGGTGCGGCCGAGCCGCACCAGGCACAGGGCCTCCCCGAACCGGGCCTCCGGCCCCTCGGGCAGGGCCCGGTAGGCGGCGCGCGCCTCCTCGAACCGCTCCAGGTTGTAGAGGCAGTCGGCCACCTTGAGCCGGGCCTCGGGGCCCACGGGGTCCGGCTCGGCCCGGAGCTGGCGAAACGCCTCGAGGGCCGGTTCGAACCGGCCGGCCCGGTACCACACCCAGGCCAGCGTGCGCCGGGCTTCCACGGCGAACGGGCCGGTGGGCTCCTCGGCCAGCAGCGCGGTCAGGAGCTCCTCGGCCCGGCGGTCGTTCCCCGAGCGGGCCAGCATCCAGCCCCGGAAGAACCGGGCCGCCGAGCGGTAGTACGGATCGGCGGCGGTGGCCTCCAGCCGGTCGAGGGCCGAGAGGGCGGCCGGGAGGTCGCGGCGGTTGTAGAGGGCCCGGGCCCGGGCCAGGAGCGCCTCGTCCCGGTTCGGGTCGTCGGGAAACCGGGCCAGAAACGCCGCGAACCGCCGTGCGGCCTCGTCCCAGCGGCGCTGGTCGAAGGCGATCCAGGCCTCCCCGTACCGGGCCAGGGGCTCCGCCGGGCTTCCGGCGGGCACGGCCCCGAACGCCTCCGCCGCGCCGTCGAGGTCGCCGAGGCGGTACAGGGCCTCGCCCAGCCAGGCCCGTAGCCAGTCCCGGCGGTCGTAGGTGGGGTGGCGCCGGAGCGCCGCCCGGAGCACCCGGGCCGCTTCGGCCGGTTGGCCGGCCAGCAGGAGACACAGTCCTTCCCGGTGCCGGGCGGGCGCGGCGAGGTTCGACCCGTCGGGAATCTGCCGGAAGGCCCCGGCCGCCTCCTCGAACCGGGAAAGGGCGTAGAGGGCCTCTCCCGCCAGGTACCGGGCCACCGGAAGGCCCCGTTCGGCCGCCGGCCCCGCAACCGAGAGGGCGTCCCGCGCCCGGCCCGCCTCCAGGAGCGCCCGGCCCAGGGTCACGCGGCCGCGGTCGGCCCAGGGCCCCTCGGGCACGTCCGCAAGGGCGCCGGAGGCGGCTTCCAGGTCCCCCTGCAGGACCAGCGACCGGACCAGCCCGTACCGGGCCGCGGCCCGCAGTTCCGGATCCGCGGCCGCCCCGGCCACGGCCCGCAGTTGCTCCGCCGCCTCGGACGCCTTGCCCCGGCCGAGGAGGATCCAGGCGAGGAGGAGGCGGGCGCTGTCGCGGTTCGGATGGTCCGGGTAGCGCAGAAGGAACGCGTAGAGCGCCTCCTCCGCCCCTTGGGCATCCCCGGCCCGGAACCGGGCCAGGCCCAGGCCGAGGGACGCATGGGGGGCCACCTCGCCCGTGGCGAGCTCGAGGGCGCGGGCGAACGCGTCGGCCGCCTCGGCGAATCGCGACGCCTCGAGCCGCGACTGGCCGACGCGGTACCACGCCAGGGCCCGAAACGCCGGGGCGTCGGCCCGCGTCAGGTCCTCCCACAGGGCCAGGGCCTCGCCGGCCCGGCCCAGCCGGTCGAGGCACCAGGCCTGGCGGACCCGGGCCTGCCAGCGGCGCTCGCCCCGGACCAGGGCGTAGAACCCCACGGCGTCGTCGAGGTTGCCCTGGGATCGGCGGATTTCCCCGAGCCAGAAGGCGGCGTCATCCGCCTCGGGGGTCTCGGGGTAGCGGTGGCGGAGTTCCAGGAAGAACCGTTCGGCCTCGGCCTGGTTTCCCTGGCTCAGGCGGTCGAGGGCCGTTTTGTGGATGCCCTCGGCCCCCTTCGCGGCCCGGGCGATGGCCGAGGTGAGGGCGCCCCGGTACGCGCAGCCGGGCGACCGGACCGCGGGCGCGGGCGGGGCCACCGGGGTTGGGAGTGCGGGGGTGGGGACGGCCGGCAGGGTCAGCCGAACCGGGAACGCGCTCGGCTCCAGGGGCAACACCCCCCGGCGCGACGCCTCGAGCCGCAGGGGATCCCGCGCCCGCACCACCACCTCGGGCAGGCGGAGTTCCTCCGGGCCGGTCTCCAGGCCGAGGCTGAGCGAGGCGAGCCACAGCGCAGCGGCCGCGCCGGCGAGGGCTCGGATCCAGGCGGTGGCGGGCCGCAAGGGGCGTTACTCGGCCGGGCCTCGGACCCGGGTGAGGTACTCCACGATGATGTCCGCGTCCTCGGGGGAGATCATGCCCGACGCGTACCGGGCCATCCGGGACACGGTCTTTTCCCACCCCGCCCGGTCCTTGTTCTTCTTGAGCGGCCGGTCGAGGGAGTGGCACGCGGAGCACTTCTTCTCAAACAGGGCCTTGGCCGCCTCGAGGTCGAACTCCTGGGCGAAGGCGGGGCCGGCGGCAAGGCCGGCAAGGAGGGCGAGGCAGACGAGCCGACGGCGCATGGTGATCCTCCTGTGCGGAAAGGGCGGAAAACACACCCGAACCGCGCCAGTATAACACTCCGCACCGGGGGCTCAAACCGAGGCCCGGACCTCCTGCTGGATCCGGGCCAGGAACTCCGCCACGTGGTGGGTGTAGAGGTCGTACTCCACCAGGAACGCGTCGTGGCCGTAGTCGCTCTCCACCCGGACGTGTTCCACCCGCTTGCCGTGGCGGCGGAGGATCTCCTCCATGATCTCGGTGTCCAGGGGCGGGTAAAGCCAGTCGCCGGTGAAGGTGATGAACCGCACGGCGCACCGCACCTGGGCCAGGGCGTCCTCCATGCCGTTGGGGAACCCGTCGCCCAGGTCGAACAGATCGAGGGCCTTGGTGAGGTAGAGGTAGCTGTTGGCGTCGAACCGTTCGGCGAACTTGTAGCCGTTGTAGTGGAGGTAGCGCTCCACGTCGTACTGGGCCGAGAAGGCGTAGATGCCCTCCCGGCCCGAGATCCGGCGGCCGAACTTCTGGCGCATGGACGCGTCGCTCAAGAACGTGATGTGGCCGATCATCCGGGCCACCGCCAGGCCGTCGCGGGGGGGTTCGTGGCCGTAGTAGTCGCCGCCCCGCCAGTTGGGATCGCGCATGATGGCCCGTCGGCCGATCTTGTTGAACCCGATGCTCAGGGGCGAGGAGGCGCCGGTGGTGGAGATGGGCACGATGGACCGGACCCGGTCGGGGTAGCGCACCGCCCACTCCAGGGCCTGCATGCCGCCCATGGACCCGCCGATCACGCACAGCACCTCCGGGATGCCCAGGTGGTCCAGGAGCAGGGCCTGTACCCGCACCATGTCCCGCACCGTCACCACCGGAAACGCCATGCCGAACGGCCTTCCGGTCCGGGGATTGGTGCTGGCGGGGCCGGTGGTGCCCCGGCAGCTGCCCAGCACGTTGGAGCAGACGACGAAGTACCGGTCGGTGTCGATGGGCCGTCCGGGCCCGATCATGGGGTCCCACCAGCCCGGTTTGGGGTCCTGGGGGGTGTGGTATCCGGCGGCATGGGCGTCCCCGGAGAGCGCGTGGCACACGAGCACCACGTTGTCCTTCCGGGGGGAGAGCGTCCCGTACGTCTCGTAGGCCACCTCGATGGGCCCGAGGATGCGGCCGCTCTGGAGATAGAGCTCGTCGGGGGGGGCGCACAGGACGGCCTTCTGGGGGGACACGATGCCCACCCCGGCCGAACGGGACGGATTGGTCAACCGGGTTCCTCCTCTCCTCGCGGTGGGGCGGAACGCGGCCGGAGGGGAGGGGCGCACCGGGCCGCGAGTCCGAAACACTCTTATCTATCCAGGATGGAGCACCGGACCCCTTGCGGGGCTGGTTGCTGTGGCTTCCCAGGGCCTGGTCCCTCCGCCACTCTCGATAAGAAGTCGCCGGCCTCGCGGCGGGGGTCCGGGGAATGCCGGACCCCAAAAATAGAAGAACAGGGGTAGAGCGATTGCTCGCTGCTAACTCCCTGCTCTTCCGGGGGGGCTCTATGTCACCGGCGGCGCCGGTTGCTGTCGTCGTTACGGGTGTCTTTATACGGATCCCGGAGGCGGGTGTCAACCCTCCCGAGAAATTTTTTTTGGGGCCCCGTCGGAGCCGGCGCAGCGGGGGCACAGGCCGTAGAGCTCGAGGCGGTGGTAGCGCACCGTAAACCCGCGCTCCGCCGCCACCTGGCGTTGGAGCCGCTCGATGGTGGGGTGCTCGAACTCCTCGATGTGGCCGCACCGCAGGCACACCAGGTGGTCGTGGTGGTCCACCCCGATGGCGGGCTCGTACCGGACCCGGCCCTCGTGGAACCGGCGCTCCTTGGCGATGCCCGCCTTGGCGAACAGGGCGAGGGCCCGGTACACGGTGGAATGGCTGATCGACGCGTTCTGGCCGCGCAGGCGGTGGTAGAGTTCGTCCACGCTCACGTGGGCGTTCTCGGCCAGGAACGCCTGGAGGATGGCCTGGCGCTGGCGGGTGGGCCGCAGGCCCTGTTCGCGCAGGTAGGCCCGCAGCCGGGTCTGGGCGGCCTCGAGCCGCTCCTGGAAGGAGGCGTCAGCCATGGCGGGCCCTCAAGGTCTCGGCGAGGCGGGCCCCCAGGGCCCCGGCCTCGGCAAGGGCCTCGGGGTGGTCGAGGATCTCGGCCTTCCCGTCCACGCCGGGCACCGTGAGATGGGCCCAGGGTTCGGCCTCGATGGCGTCGCAGACGTACCGGAAGGTGAGAAGCGCCCCCTCGAACAGGCGCTTGCCGCGGGTGGCGCCCACCGAGAGGAACACGGCCGGCTTGGGCCCCCCGGGGACCCGGTTGACCGGCCGCTTCTGAAGGTAGCGCAGGCTCCAGAGGGCCTGGCAGCGGTCGATGAACGCTTTTGCAAGGGCGCTCACCCCGTAGAACATGATCGGGGATGCCAGGGCCACGGCCCCGGCGTCGCGAATGCGGTCGTAGAGGGGGGTCATGTCGTCCTGGAGGGCACAGCCGCCGGTCCGGCAGGCGTAGATCTCCCGGCAGGGGTGAATCGTCAGGTCCCGCAGGACCACCCGCTCCACCGGCCACCCCGCGTCCGTCACGGCCTGGGCGAACCGGTCCATCAGGAGGTCGGTGTTCCCCCCCGCCCGGGGGCTCCCGTAGACGCACAGCACCGGCGGCCCGTCGATTGACACCCCTTTTGCCCGACGACTAGAATCCATGTGCGAATTTTCTCGATCTTCCGACCCGAAGGAGAGGCCCATGAGCACCCCCGAATCCGCCGTTCTTGCCCTGGCCGATGCGGTGAAGTTCGAGTCCGACGGGCGCGACTTCTATCTGCAGGCGGCCCAACGGGCCGCGAACCCGCTGGCGAAGGCCGTGTTCCAGGCCCTGGCCGAGGACGAACTGGACCACATCCGCAGAGTACGGGAGATTTATGAGGAACTCAAGTCGAAGCCGGGGTGGCCGGCCGCGGCGGCCATGGTGGCGCGGGCCTCCGGGGTGGAGGACGCGTTTGCGCGGGCGGCGCGGGAGCTCGACCGGCAGGTGGGGCCCGACGCCGACGCGGTGGAGGCCCTGGAGAAGGCGGCCGAGATGGAGCGAAAGGGGCTCGATTTCTACCGGAACCGCCTGGCCCAGGCTTCATGCGACGCCGAGGCCGAGTTCTACCGGCGGCTGGTGGCCGAGGAGGAGGTGCACCTGCGCACCATCGAGCGGGCCTTGGCCGACCTGCGGTCCTAGCGAGGCCCATGGGGCGCCGCCGGACGGGAACCCTGCTTACAGGCCCGGGCCCCTCGGTGGGTCCGGGCCTCGTTCGTCTGGAGGCCGGGCTGTGGGTCACCGCCGGCCGGGCCGCGGTGGTGGAGGGGCCGGACCACCTGGCGCTGGTGGACCCCGGGGACGAGCCCTGGGAGGCCATCGAGCGCGACCTCCGCCGGGTGGAGGCCGAGACCGGGAAGCCCCTGCGGTGGGCCCTGGTGACCCACGCCCACCCCGACCACGTGGCGAACCTCCCGCTCCTGTTGCGGGATCGGCCGGGGGTGCGGGTGGTGGCCCACGAGGCGAGCCCGGTCGCGGCCGACGTCCGGGTGGCCGGGGAGCAGAGGCTCCCCGAGGTGGGGCCGGGCGTGCTGGCCATCCCGACGCCGGGCCACTCCGACCGGGGGGACGACCTCGCGTTTTTCGTGCCGCCCCACACCCTGTTCTCGGGGGATCTCGTCCAGCCCAAGGGGGAGACCTGGGAGGAGGCGTTCTACCCGAGCCCGTACCCCTACTTTCGGGACGGGGACGCGTACCTGGGGAGCCTGGGGCGGCTCGAGCGCCTTCCGGTGGATCTCCTCGTCACCGGGCACCGGGAGATCCGTCGGGGGGCGGCCGCCCGGGCCTGGGTGCGCCTGACCCGGCGGGCCATCGAGCGCCTGCGGCAGGAAGCCCTGGCCTGGGAGGGCGACGAAGACCCCCTCGTCGCGGGCCGGGACGTGTTCCGGCGCCTGTGCCGCGAGCGGGGCATTCCCGCGGAGGCGATCGAGGCGCGGCTGCGCCGGACCAACGGGCCGAGCGCCTTCGAGCGGTTCGATCTGCCCGGGTTCCTCTGGGCCTGGGAAATCAGGAGCCGGATTTCAGAAGACAAAGGTCGGTGAGGCGCTTCGCCCCCTGACCACCTTCTCGCTTTCGGCCCCAGGGTGGATCGCCACCGCCTGGACCGCGGGGCCGGAGACCGTGCCAGGGGCCAGAAGACAGACG
>CAZUYO010000100.1:0-9484 GCA_964624725.1 uncultured Thermodesulfobacteriota bacterium | reverse complement strand
CGTCTTGACGGCGTCGCGCGATGCCGATAGCGTGTCGCGCCGCCGGTGTCGGGAGTCGGTGGACAGAGGACAGAGGACAGGGGGGCTGACATCTCACCCCGGAGCTCTGGCGCCCGATACGGAAGCGGCACCCAGTCGGTTTGGACAGTCGATGATGCTCGAATCAGAACGGATCTTGGCGTCCTAGCATCCCAGCGTCCTAGCGTCCTAGCAGGAAAGTTACTCGCAGAGTTTTTGCCTTTCGAACCCCCCAGTTTTCCAGCCAAGCCAAGAGGAGCCCCGAACCACCATGGCGATCTCGGAACGGCGCCGACAGAAGGCGTTGGAAAAGCGGCGAAAGGAACGGGAAGAAAAACGGCGCAGGGAAAAGCAGCGGCGATTGAGCCAGAGGGCCGAGACGGCCACGGGACGCCTGCTCGCCCGGGCCGGGGACCTGCCGATCGAGGAGTGCGTGATCAGCCGGGGGTGGCGGGAGCGGGGGAAGGCCCACATCCTACTCGCGCGCCGCATGGAAAACGGCCGGCTCCTGGTGGGCGGCTACTACGTGGATCTGTGGTGCCTCGGGCTCAAGGACACGGCCGTGCTCCCGAACCTCGACCCCGAGGACTACCGCGCGAACATCAAGCCCGAGATCTTCCACGACAAGGTCGAGTTCGAGCCGTGCGAGCCGGGCCTGGCCCTGGCCGTGATCGAGGCGGCTATCGAGTACGCCGGAACGCTCGGGTTCCGCCCGGACAAGCGCTGGCCGGAGTCCGCACGGCTTTTCGCCGGGGTGGAGCGGAGCCCCGAGCCCATCGAAACCGGCCGAAACGGGAAGCCCTGCCTCGTGATCAAGCCGGGGGAGAACCTGATCGGTCCCCGGCGCCGGCTGGAGCGCATCCTGGAGCCCGGCGCCTACGAGATCGTCGAGGAGGGGGAGTAGGGCCCGGACGCCGGGCCAAGGGTTCCCCCGTTTGATTCCCCGGCGCGGAGGAACCCCTTGGGGGAGGTCCGTCCACCGGGGCCCGGCCCGGCCTTCGCTTGCCCGCGGCGGCCCAAACCCGGTATCGTACGGGGCGCGACGGAGCGCCTCGGCACGGGGCGGGGAGGGGACGCGAGGCATGGGATGGCGGTGGATCGGGGGGCTAGCCGTGGCGGCCGTGATCGCGGTCGTGCTCACCCCGGTGGGGGCGCGGGCCGACCGGGCCGAGGCCTCGGCGATTTACAAGAAGGCCATGCGGGCGTACCGGGCCGGGAACATCGACCGGGCCCTGGATCTCTTCCAGCGCTCCGAGGACGCCGACCCCACCTACCCCTACCCCGCGCTGGCCCTCGCGCGCATCTACCACCAGCTCTTCGAGCAGGACATGACCCACTACCGGGAGGCCGAGCAGGCCTACGACCGGGTCGCCCTGCTCCTTCGGGTTGAACCCCCCGGGCCCACCGAGCGCGCCCTCTACCAGGCCTACTACTTCCAGGGTCTGCTGCTCCTCAAGGGCGGGGAGTACGAGCGGGCCCTGCGCGCCTTCGACCAGTTCCTGGACGTCTCCCCCGATTTCTACGCCCCGGAGCGCGTGCACAACGCCCGGGGCGTGGCCCTCTACGCCCTCGACCGGTTCGACGCGGCCGTGGCCGCCTTCCGCAAGGCCCTGGAGATCGATCCCGACTACGCCGAGGCGCGGTTCAATCTGCGAAGCGTCTACACCCGGCTCTCCACCTACAACGAGGCCGTGGCCCTGAGCCGGGCCGGACGATACGAGATCGCGCTCAAGAGGCTCGCGCAGCTGCGGGAGTTCGCGCCCCGGTTCCTGCCCGGCCGGCGGCTCGAGGCCCAGACCCTGGCCCGGTTGGGCCGCAAGCAGGAGGCCGAGCGGGTGTACCGGGAGATCCTGGCCCTGGACCCGGGCGATCCCCTGACCTACGGCGTGCGCCTCGGTCTCGCCCGCCTCCTGGCCGAGGAGGGCCGCCGGGTGGAGGCCCTGGCGCTCTGCAGGGAGAACCTGGAGCGGTTCCCCCGCATCGCCGACGAACGGGCCCGCAAGGCCACGGAAGCGCTCCTGGTGGAGCTCGGGGGGGCGCCATGAGAGCCCGGATCGGCCTGGTATCCGCCCTGTTTCTCCTCCTGGCCGCCGTCGCCTTCGGCCAGGAGCCGCCCCCCCCGGGCGGCAGCCACGGGGAGCTCTCGTGCGACGAGTGCCACACCGGGCCCCGGATCGAGGACTGCTGGGCCTGCCACGAGGCCGTGGAGAACCCCCATCCCGTCGGGGTGGCCCCGAAGACGGCGAAGATCCCGGAGGGCCTGCCCCTGGCGCCCGACGGCGCGCTTCTGTGCCGCACCTGCCACCGGATCCACGGGGGCGCGCCGGAGCAGAAGTTCCTTCTCCTCGAGCCCGGCATGACCCGCATGGGGTTTTGCATCACCTGTCACGGCAGCTCCCTGGAGCACGCCAACCCCCACAAGGCCCGCCGGGGCGAGGGCCGGTGCGGGTTCTGCCACCTGGTGAAGGCGGGTCGGATCATCACGGGCCGGGGTTCGGCCCGGCTCGAGGTGAAGCGGCTGTGCAACTTCTGCCACGACGTGCTGGCCAAGGGCCATCCCCGCAACGTGGACCCCGACCTGAGCCTCCCGAAGGACGTGCCCCTGGGCCCCGAGGGGGAGTGGACCTGCTTCACCTGCCACAACCCCCACGGCACCACCGAGACCACCCATCTGCTGCGCTCCGAGGTGGCCCGGCACCTGGAGCGGGGCCAGGCGGAAAGCCCCCACGTGCCGGAGTACTTCGCCTGCAAGGCCTGCCACACCACGGCCGACCCCGACGCCGTGAAGGCCGACCCCGGCCGGGCCCTGCGGTACCGGGGCGACATCAACGTGCTGTGCATCAGCTGCCACGTGACCGACCGGAGCCACCACCCCACGGGGTTCCCGCCGGTGGAGGAGATGCTCGAGCGGCTCAAGGCCGCCGGGTTCGGGCTCCGGTTCGGCCCCGACGGGGAGATCACCTGCTACACCTGCCACGACAACGGCTGCGACACGGGCCAGCAGCGGATGCGGGAGAGGTTCTACGACCGGTCCCGGGGCCGGTCGGACCTGTGCGGGGGCTGCCACAACCGCTCCATGCTCACCCAGAAGAGCCCCCACGTGGACGACCCCAAGATCTGCCCCACCTGCCACGTGGCCGTGCCGGTGCCGGGCTCGGACGAGGGCCGGGAGCTCGTGGCGTCCCAGAAGATGGTGTGCCTCAGGTGCCACAGCGTAAACCTTCACCCGGCGAATGCCGATCATCTGAAGGTGCCGTCCGAGAAGATCAAGCCCGACGAGAGCCTGCCCCTGGGAACCCGCGGCGAGGTCACATGCTCCACCTGCCACAACCCCCACGAAGACCCCGAGCACCGAAGGGCCCGGCTCCGGGCCGACGCCCAGTCGCTGTGCTCCTTGTGTCACTGGCGCTGAGCCTTCCCGCGGGGGCCGAGATCTACCGCTGGACCGGCCCGGACGGCACGGTCCACTTCACCGACAACCTGGAGCAGGTCCCGCCCGACCAGCGTCCCCGGGTGCGCACCCTGGACGACCGGCTTCCGCCGCCCCGGGCCCCGGACCGGGTGCCTCTCGAAGACGCCGGTGCCGGGTACCTGGTGGACGTTCGGATCGACGGCCGGGGGCCGGTGCGGCTCGTGCTGGACACCGGGGCCACCTCCACGGTGGTGAGCCCCGAGGCCGCCCGGCGGGTGGGGCTTCGGGTGCGCACCGACCCGCCCGTGGAGCTCCACACCGCGGGCGGCAAGATCCGGGCCGGCTGGGCCGAGGTCCGAAGCCTCGAGGTGGGGGGCCGGAGCCGGGGGCCCCTCAAGGTGGTCGTCCACGACGCCGTTCCCGGGGCCGACGGGCTTTTGGGCATGGATTTTCTGGGGGCGTTCCGGGTGGAGCTCCGGTCCGACGGGCCGTCGCTGGTGCTCCACCCCCGGTGACCGGGCCGGGTTGCCCCGCACCGGCGTCGTTCGGGATACTACGCGCCCCAACCCCTCAAGGCAGGAGAGATCCACCGATGCAGGACGTCGCCGCCATCGTGCTCGCCGCGGGCAAGGGCACCCGCATGCGCTCGGCCACGGCCAAGGTGCTCCACCCCCTCCTGGGCCGGCCGCTCCTCGCCTACCCCCTGGAGGCCTGCGCCAAGGCCGGGCTCGGCCGGGTCGTCGTGGTGGTGGGGCACCAGGCCGACGAGGTCCGGGCCGCCCTGGGCGCGACCGGGGCCACGTTCGTGGTGCAGGCCGAGCAGCTCGGCACCGGCCACGCCGTGCTGTGCGCCCGGGAGGCCCTGGAGGGGTTCTCGGGCACGGCCCTGGTGCTCTGCGGCGACGTGCCCCTCCTTCGGCCCGAGACCCTGGAGCGGCTCGCCGCCACCCACCGGGACGCCGGGGCCAAGATCACCGTGCTCACCATGGAGCTCGACGATCCCACCGGGTACGGCCGGCTCGTGCGCGACGCCGACGGGTGGGTGGAGCGCATCGTGGAGGAGGCCGACGCCACCGAGGCCGAGCGGGCGATCCGCGAGGTGAACACCGGCACCTACGCCGTGGAACTCCCCTGGCTCTGGGAGGCCCTGGCCCGGGTGGGGCGCGACAACGCCCAGGGCGAGGTGTACCTCACCGACGCCGTGGCCCTGGCGGCCCGGGAGGGGGCGGCCGCGGCCGTGGCGCTGGCCGACCCCGGCGAGGCCCTGGGGGTGAACTCCCGGGTGCAGCTCGCCGAGGCCGGCCGGATCCTGCGCGACCGGATCCACCGGGCCTGGATGGAGGCCGGGGTCACCCTGGAGGACCCGGCCACCACCTGGATCGAGCCCGGGGTGGAGCTGGAGCCCGACGTGACCCTGGGCCCGGGGGTGCGGCTCGAGGGGGCCACCCGGGTGGCCACGGGCGCCCGGATCGACACCGGGGCGGTCCTCGTCAACGCCCTCGTGGGCCCCGGGGCCCACGTGAAGCCCTACTGCGTGGTGACCGACGCCCGGATCGAGGCCGGGGCCCAGGTGGGGCCCTTCGCCCACCTCCGGCCCGGGGCCGTGGTGGGGCCCGAGGCCCGGGTGGGGAACTTCGTCGAGATGAAAAAGGCCGTGCTGGGCCGGGGCGCCAAGGCGAACCACCTCACCTACCTGGGCGACGCCACCGTGGGCGAGGCCACGAACATCGGGGCCGGCACCATCACCTGCAACTACGACGGCGTCAACAAGCACCCCACCGTGATCGGCGCCCGGGCCTTCATCGGGTCCAACACGAGCCTCGTGGCCCCCGTGACCGTGGGCGACGGCGCCGTGGTGGGGGCCGGGTCCACCATCACGAAAGACGTGCCCCCGGGCGCCCTCGGCGTGGCCCGGGGCAAGCAGCGAAACGTGGAGAACTGGTCGTCGCGGCCCAAACCCAAACCCGGGGGCGAGGGCGCCTGACCGGCAGTCCAAGCGGGCGAACCGTCCCAGCGTCCCAACGTCCGCGCGTCCGAACGTTCCAACGTCCCAACGTCCCAACGGAGTCTCCCCATGTGCGGCATCGTCGGTTACATCGGTCCCCAGCCCGCCACCCCCATCCTCGTCGAGGGCCTCAAACGCCTCGAGTACCGGGGCTACGACTCGGCCGGGGTGGCCGTGGTGGAACCGGGCGAAATCCGGGTCGTGCGCAGCGTCGGGAAGCTCGCGGCCCTGGAGGAGAAGCTCCGGGGCGTGGAGCTCACCGGCACCCTGGGCGTCGGGCACACCCGGTGGGCCACCCACGGCCGGCCCAGCGAGGAGAACGCCCACCCCCACGCGGCCGGCGAGGTCGTGGTGGTCCACAACGGCATCATCGAAAACTACCTGGAGCTCCGGGGGGAGCTCGCGGCCGCGGGCCACACCTTCCTGAGCGAGACCGACACCGAGGTGATCCCCCACCTGATCCAGCGGTTCCTGGGGCAGGGGGCCGGCCTCGAGGAGGCCCTGCGCCAGACCATCGCCCGGCTCGAGGGCTCCTACGCCGTGGCCGTGGTGAGCCTCAAAGAGCCCGACCGGCTCCTGGCGGCCCGCAGGGCGAGCCCGCTCGTCGTGGGCCTCGGCGACGGCGAGACCTTCGTGGCGAGCGACATCCCGGCCGTCTTGGGCCACACCCGGCGGTTCGTGTTCCTCGAGGACGGGGATCTCGCCGTGTGCACCCGGGACGGGGTCCGGATCACCCGGCCCGACGGCGCCGCCGTGGACCGGGAGGTCCACGTGGTCCAGTGGACCCCGGCCATGGCCGAGAAGGGCGGGTACAAGCACTTCATGCAAAAGGAGATCTTCGAGCAGCCCCGGGCCCTGGCCGACACCCTGTCGGGCCGCCTGGGGGCCGGCAAGGCCGCCGTCCACCTCGACGGCGGGCCCCAGGCCGACGAGATCGCCCGGCGGATCGGCCGGCTCCACATCGTGGCCTGCGGCACCAGCTATCACGCCGGGCTCGTGGGGAAGTACTGGATCGAGCAGATCGCCCGGGTGCCGGTGGAGGTGAGCCTGGGGAGCGAGTTCCGGTACCAGGACCCGATCCTGGGGCCCGAAACCGGCCTGCTCCTCATCAGCCAGTCGGGGGAGACCGCCGACACCCTGGCGGCCCTGGCCGAGGGCCGGGAGAAGGGCGCCCCCATCCTCTCCATCTGCAACGTGGTGGGCTCGAGCATCCCCCGGGCGTCCGACGCCGTGCTCTACACCCACGCCGGGCCCGAGATCGGGGTGGCCTCCACCAAGGCCTTCACCACCCAGCTCGCCACCCTCTACCTCCTGGCCCTCCACATGGGCGCGGCCCGGGGCCGGCTCACCCCCGAGGACCTGGCCGAGCGGATCGAGGCCGTGCGGGCCGTCCCCGGGGCCGTGGAGCGGGCCCTCGAGGCCGACCCCGCCATCGAGGCCGTGGCCCGGTCCATCATGGACGCCCGAAGCGCCCTCTACCTGGGCCGGGGGCTCCAGTACCCCATCGCCCTCGAAGGGGCCCTGAAGCTAAAGGAGATCAGCTACATCCACGCCGAGGGCTACGCCGCCGGCGAGATGAAGCACGGCCCCATCGCCCTGGTGGACGAGGAACTCCCGGTCGTGGCCCTGACCCCGCTGGGGGCCACCTACGAGAAGATGCGCTCCAACATCCAGGAGGTCCGGGCGCGCCAGGGCCGGGTCATCGCCGTGGCGAGCGAGTCCGATCGGGAGATCGAGGCCCACGCCGAGGCCGTGCTCCGGGTGCCCGACTTCGACCCCGAACTCCTGCCCATCGTGAGCGTGGTGCCCCTCCAGCTCCTGGCCTACCACACCGCGGTCCTCAAGGGCACCGACGTCGACCAGCCCCGAAACCTGGCCAAAAGCGTAACCGTGGAGTAGGGGGTTGCGAGCCCGAATTTTTCAAAAAAAGTCTGTCCAGTTTTGGCCAGCAGGGGTTTTCGCATTCACGGAATGCCCGTCCCCTCCCTCGGCCTCAGCCCGGCGGGGAACGGAGCATCCCGTAAAGGGCGACGCTGCGTTCCAGGATCCAGGCGTAGCTGTCCGCCGGAAGGTTTGACATCGGGCGGGAAACGAGCGCAAAGCCGTCCTCGCCCCATTCCAGGTTTTCGCCTTCCGCTAGCGCGAGCTGCCCGGCTATCGTGCGCAGGGATTCAAACCGCTCCGCGGCATCGGGACCCTGCCGGACGATGGCGAAGATTTTCGACACTCCGGATCGCTGGGAGAAAGACGCCGTGACCCGGATGCCGGGAATCTGCCAGGGCAGTTCCACCCAGTTCCGGGCGGCCGGGGTGGGGAGCGGAATATCCGTTCCCTGCTCTCCGGCGAACCGCACGAATCCTTCCCAGTAGTCCAGCCAGTCGGCGTAACGGCCTTCGGAGGCTCCCCCGCCCGAAGCCCGCCGCACGGCTCGGGTCCAGGCGTTGGGCCGGCAGACCACCTCGAACCGGGGCGCCACGGGGGATTCGCCGATCCGCCACAGGGCGAGTTCGACCCCGAAAAACGCGAACCGGTCCTCCGTGATGCGGTTCAGCCAGTCCAAGGTCGCCCGGTGCTCGTCGCCGATCCGCTCGGCGACCCACACCACACAAAGGGCGTCCAGGCCGGCCGCGTAGGTGAGAATCTGGCCCAGGTGCCGGTGGTCGGCAGACCCGAACTGGTTCTCCACGAGAACCAGGGTCCCGTCGATCCGGTCGCGGCACAGGAGGTCGGCGCGGTACGGGCCTACGCGCACTTCGCTCCCCACCAGCTCCAGATCGAGCCCCAACGCCTCCCTCAGCCAGATCAGGTTCTCCCCTTCGCAGAGCCAGGGGGTGAAGTCTTGCGCTTCGTGCGGCCAGCAGGCCCGCGGGTCCACCCGCTCCAGCCTGCCGATGGGTAACCGGTTCATTCGTCCCTCCGTGGTCATCCGTTGGCGGTCTACGCCGCCCAGTCCTCGCACAGCACCTCGGTCTGCTCCAGCACGAGTTCCGTGGCCCGCTCCGGGGAACACATTAGTGGTCAGCGTGGGCCCTCAACCTTTGAAGCGTTTTCAGGGTTCGGCCTTTCTCGTCTTTCCATGCCGTTCTGCCGTTCGCGTTTCCTCCGACGAGGACACCAGCTGCGGTAGAGGGGGAACTGAACCGGAAATCCTGCGTGAACACAATTACTTCACCTTCGTCGCGGATCACGCCTCTCTCACGGAGTTGCCGTCGCAAATCTTTCAGGTATTGGTGGCACGAGGCGACCTCAGCCGATCGACCTTTGGAACCCTTGAACACCACGAAGCCATCGGGTACCTCGCGACCACGGGCCTCTGCGCCCCGCTGTTTCAGAAACATTTCAGGAGAATCGCTCGAATTGGAGTTTGCCAGTGATGATCCTTGCGACGACGCGGCCTCGAAAGCGTCAATACCCAGCAGGGGAAAAATCAAGAGCATTTCAGACAAGAACCACTCTGCGTCTGCACGATCTGCCTCAGAAAGAGGTGGGATGGAAGGCAGGTTGTTATTTTCCACTTCCCATTGGTTGGCGTCCTTTGCAAGGTGAATCAATCGTGCTTCAATGTAACGGACATGAGCTTTGTTTAATCCTTCGTTGGTGCTTGTAAAGGCGACAAGCTTGGACCAAAAATCTTTATTAGCGACATGCTGCCTGATTCTGTCTCTTAGTATATCGGCCTCCCCGACGTAAATCTTGGAAACCCCATCGTCATCGACGCCTGCCAGGACGTAAACTCCAGGTTGAGATAACTCATCGCGTTGGAAGGCTCGGTCAATCTGCGCACGACTCACTACGACAGCACGTCCTGTCCAGTTGGATTTCTCGACGATGCGGAGCCCCTCTGGCACTCCGTCCGCTAGGAAGATGCGAATCGATGTGGGACGGAGTTGCGCTCCTTTCATCCTGTCACCTCCGGTTCTCCGGTCCGAACATCGCCAACGAACAACGGCCCCGCCGGCGGGCTCGGAGCCCGCCCTGCGAGGCCGTTCGATTTATGCGCTGGAAACCTTCGCGTTCACCCGAACCCCCTCCTCCCAGGTGGCGGCCGC
>CAZUYO010000099.1:8372-9544 GCA_964624725.1 uncultured Thermodesulfobacteriota bacterium | reverse complement strand
GACGGCTGGAAGGCTAGGAGGCTGGGAGGCCGAACGCGGACAACCCCTCAGCCCCGCCGACCACCACGGCCGCAACTGCCCTCCCCTGCCGCCCCAGGAGCCAGTCTCTAGTTTCTCGCCCCCGCCTCGTGGACCGCCTCGACCAGGGCCTTCACGTTGTCCACGGGCACCATGGGCAGGATGCCGTGGCCCAGGTTGAACACGTGGCCCTTGGCGGCCTTGCCCTTCTCCACGATCTCCCGGGCCCGGGCCTGCACGAACTCCCGGGGCCCGAGGAGCACGGTGGGGTCCAGGTTCCCCTGCACCGCGAACTCGCCCCCCACCTTCGCGATGGCGTCGGCGAGGTCGATGTGCCAGTCGATGCCCAGCACGTCGCCCCCGGCCGTGCGGATGTGGTCCAGGAGGAGCCCGCAGCCCTTCACAAAGTGGATCACGGGCACGCTCCGGTCGAGCCCGGCGATGACCCGCTTCGAGTAGGGGAGCACGTACTCGGCGTAGTCGGCCGGCGACAGGATGCCGCCCCAGGTGTCGAACACCTGCACCGCCTGGGCTCCGGCCGCGATCTGGGCGTTGAGGTACCGGATCACCGTGTCGGTGACCTTGTCCATCAGCGCCCGGTACACCTCGGGGGCGGCGTACATCATCGCCTTCAGGTTCTCGAAGTTCCGGGAGCCCTTGCCCTCGACCATGTAGGCCGCGAGCGTAAACGGCGCGCCGGAAAACCCGATCAGCGGCACCCGGCCGTCGAGCTCGCGCCGGATGAGCCGCACGGCCTCCAGCACGAAGGGCACGTCCTCCTCGGGCTCGCAGACCCGGAGCTTCTCCACGTCGGCCGCGGTGCGCACGGGCTCGGCGAACACCGGGCCCGGGTTGAACTCGATGGAGCAGCCCATGCCCTCCAGGGGGATCATGATGTCGGAAAAGAGGATCGCCGCGTCCACCCCCAGGATGTCCACGGGCTGGAGGGTCACCTCGCAGGCGAGCTCCGGCACGTGGCAGACCTCGAGGAACGAGTGCTTGGCCCGCACGGCCCGGTACTCGGGCAGGTACCGGCCCGCCTGGCGCATGATCCACAGGGGGGTCGTGTCCACCGGCAGGCCCCGGCAGGCGTTCAGGAATCGGTCGGCTCGGCTCATATTGGGTGTCTCCCGATGATGGGCGTTTCAGGGACG
>CAZUYO010000099.1:7117-8272 GCA_964624725.1 uncultured Thermodesulfobacteriota bacterium | reverse complement strand
CTAGCCTTCCGGCTTTCCAGCCTCCCGGCCTTCCAGCCTCCTCGGCACATAGGAGCAGAACGGCTCGGCCTCCAGGTAGTCGCCGCTCACGGCGTAGGCCCGGGCGCGGCAGCCGCCGCACACGTTCAGGAACTCGCAGGAGCCGCATTTGCCCTTGTAGGCCTTGAAGTTCCGGAGATCGTGGAACAGCGGGCTCTCGAACCAGATCTTCTTGAACGGGGTCTTCTTCACGTTGCCCGCGCTCATGGGGAAGTAGGAGCAGGGCTTCACCTCGCCGAAGCAGTCGATGAGGCAGATGGACTGGGCCGCGATGCACCCCTTGCCCCCGCCGGTGGAGAAGGTGAGGCTGCGGCGCTGGAACTTGATGCCCTCCTTTTTGGCGAGCTGGGGCACGATGCGGTAGTAGTGGGGCGCGCAGGTGGGCCGCATCAGGATCTCGTGCTCGTTCTTCTCCTGCTCGTAGTGCCAGGCCAGGATCTCCTCGTAGTCCTCCTTGGAGATGAGCTCCTCGAAGAGATCCTCGCCCCGGCCCGTGGGCACGATCATGAACATGTACCAGGCCGTGGCGCCGAGCTCCTTGGCGAGCCGGAACGTGTCGGCGATGTAGGGCTGATTGCGCTTGGTGAACGACGAGTTGATGAGGAACTTCACCCCGTGCTTGCGAAAGAGCTCCGCGGCCCGCACCACCCCCTCGAAGGCGCCCGGGCACTGGCGGAAGTCGTCGTGGACCTCGGCCGTGGGGCCGTCGAGGGAGAGCGACACCATCTTGATGTCGGCCTCCAGCATCTTCCGGCAGACCTCGTCGGTCACCAGGGTGCCGTTGGTGGCCATGCACATCCGGAACCCCTTGTCGGTGCCGTACCGGGCGATCTCCCAGATGTCGGGCCGGAGGAGCGGCTCGCCCCCGGACAGAACGATCACCGGCTGGCTCACCTCGGCGATGTCGTCCAGGAGCTTCTTGGCCTCCTCGGTGGTGAAGTCGCCCTGGGCGGCCTCGAGGTCCGACGAGCACCGGCAGTGCACGCACCGGAGGTTACAGCGCTGCGTGGTCTCCCACGCGATCCATTTGGGCACGAACTCTTGGGTCATGGTCTTCTCTGTGCCGGAGCCTCCGGGGCCCCGGGTGCGCAAAGGACAAAAGGGATCGCAGCCGCC
>CAZUYO010000099.1:0-7017 GCA_964624725.1 uncultured Thermodesulfobacteriota bacterium | reverse complement strand
TCCGCCGCGGCCACGAGGCCCCGCAGCGTGTACTCCTCGGGCACCACGGCCACCGGAAGGCCCAGGGCCCGGGCCGTCTTCTCGGTGGCCGGGCCGATCACGGCGCAGGGGATCCGGTCGGCCGGCACCCCCAGCTCCCGGCAGAGCTCCGCGTAGTTTCGGGCCGCCGAGGAACTGGCCAGGGTCACCAGATCGAGGGCCCCCTCCTTCACCGCGGCCAGGCCCTCGGCCGGGTGGGTCGCGGGCTTCACGTTCTCGTAGATGGGGAGCACCTCCACCTTGGCCCCGAGCCGGGAGAGCTCGTTGGGGATCACGTCCCGGGCCTCCTTGGCCCGGGGCACGAGCACGCTCGCCCCCCGGAGCTCGGTCTGGGTCGCGAGGGCCTCCACCAGGGCCTCGGCCACGTACTTTCCCGGCACCACGTCGGGCCGGATGCCCCGGGCCTCCAACGCCTCGGCCGTGCGGGGGCCCACGGCGCACACCCGGGCCGCCCCGAACGCCCGGGCGTCGAGGCCCAGGGCGTCGAGCCGCTCGAACAGGAACCGCACCGCGTTGCCGGAGGTCAGGATCACCCAGTCGTAGGCGAAGAGCCGCCGCAGGGTCGCCTCGGTGCCGCTCGCGTGACCCGTGGGCCGAAGCTCGATCAGGGGCAGCTCCACCGCCTCGGCCCCGTGGTCCCGCAGGAGCTCCGAAAACTCGGCGCACTGGTGGGCCGCCCGGGTCACCAGCACCCGCTTCCCGAAGAGCGGCTTCCACCGCAGCCAGTCGCAGCGGCTCCGGAGCTCCACCACCCCCCCCACGATCACGAGCGCCGGGGCCCGCACGCCCTCGGCCCGGGCCCGCTCCACGATGTCGGCCAGCGTGCCGGTGACCACCCGCTGCCCCGGCCAGGAGGCCCGCTCCACCACGGCCACCGGGGTGGCCGGGTCGCGGCCGCCGGCCACCAGGTGCTCCACCACCTGGGGCAGGGTGCGGATGCCCATGTACACCACCAGGGTCCCGCTGGCCCGGGCCAGGGCCCCCCAGTCGAGCTCGGGCCCCGCGCCGCCGTCTCGGCGGCGGTGGCCCGTGACGAAGGTGACCGACGGGGCGTGGTCCCGGTGGGTCAGGGGGAACCCGGCGTACACCGCCGCGGCCGAGGCCGAGGTGACCCCGGGCACCACCTCGAAGGGGATGCCCTCCCGGGCCAGGGCCTCGGCCTCCTCCCCCAGCCGGCCGAACACGGCCGGGTCGCCCCCCTTGAGCCGGACCACGAGCTTTCCGGCCCGGGCCCGGTCGATCAGGGCCTGGTTGATCTCGGCCTGGGTGTGCTGGTGGACGTGGCCGATCTTGCCCATGGGCACCCGCTCGGCCTCCGGCGGGGCCCAGTCGAGCACCCGGGGGTGCACGAGGTTGTCGTACACCACGGCCTCGGCCCGGCCGAGCACCTGCCGGGCCCGCAGGGTCACGAGCCCCGGATCGCCGGGCCCCGCGCCCACCAGGTAGACGAACCCCTTGCGCTCCACCTCACCGCTCCGAAAGGCCCTGGCGGTAGACCTCCTCCAGGATCTCCCGGGCGCCGCGGTCCAGGAGTTCCTCGGCCAGGGCCCGGCCCATGGCCGCGGCCTCGGCCGCCGGACCGGTCCGCTCGGCCCGAAGGAGCGTGGCGCCGTCGAGGCTCCCCACCAGGCCCCGGAGCCGGAGCGTGCCGTCCTCGAGCTCCCCGAACGCCGCGATGGGCACCTGGCACCCGCCCTCGAGCCGGGCCAGGAACGCCCGCTCGGCCGTGACGGTGATCCAGGTGGGCTCGTGGCGCAGGGGCGCGATGAGGGCGTTGGTCTCGGGGTCGTCCACCCGGCACTCGATGCCCACGGCCCCCTGGCCGATGGCCGGCAGGGTCACGTCGGGCCCCAGGAGTTCGGTGATCCGGTCGGCGAACCCCAGGCGCTTCACCCCCGCCGCGGCGAGCACGATGGCGTCGTACCGGCCCTCGTCGAGCTTGCGGAGCCGGGTGTCCACGTTGCCCCGGAGGTTCTCGAACGAGAGGTCGGGCCGCACGGCCCGCAGCTGGGCCTGGCGCCGCAGGCTCGAGGTGCCCACCCGGCTCCCGGCCGGCAGATCCCGAAACGACGCGCCGGAGCGGCAGAACCAGGCGTCCCGGGGGTCCTCCCGCTCGCAGATCACCGGCAGGTGGAGCCCCGGGGGCAGCTCGGTGGGCACGTCCTTCATGGAGTGGACCGCGATGTCGGCCCGGCCCTCCAAGAGGGCGTCCTCGATCTCCTTGACGAACAGCCCCTTGCCCCCCACCTTCGCGAGCGGCACGTCGAGGATCTTGTCGCCCTTGGTCACCACCTTGACGAGCTCCACCCGAAGGCCGGGGTGGAGGCGCTCCAGCTCGCCCTTGACCCAGTTGGCCTGCCACAGGGCGAGTTGGCTCTTTCGCGTTGCGATCCGTAGGGTGTTCACGAAACCGGCTCCTTGGAGAAAGCTGGGAAGCTAGGAGGCTGGGAGGCTGGGAAGCGAACCCTCGTCCCAACGTCCTACCGTCCCAGCGTCCGCACGTCCTACCGTTCCTCCCCCTCGTCGAGCCCGAACAGGCGGCGCACGGCGTCCACCGCGGCCTCCAGCTCCGGGTCGTTGGCCGCCCGTTTGAGGTACACGGTGGGCTCGTGGAGGATCTTGTTCACGATGGCCTGGCTCATGGCCTCGAGGCTCTTTCGCTGCTTGGCGGTGAGGCCGTCGCCGAACACCCGGAGGGTCTTTTCGAGCTCGGCCTTCCGGATGGCGTCGAACCGTTCCCGCAGGGCCCGGATCGTGGGGGTGACCTCCAGGGTCTTGAGCCAGGCCTGGAAGCTCTCCACCTCCTCGGCCACGATCTGCTCGGCCTTGGCGGCCTCCTTCTCCCGTTCCTTCTTGTTCTGCTCCACGACGCTCTGCAGGTCGTCCACGTCGTAGAGGTACACGTTCGCGAGGTCGTTGATCCGGGGGTCGATGTCCCGGGGCACCGCGATGTCGATCAGGAACATCGGCTTTTGCTTGCGGGCCTTCATGGCCGAGCGCACGGCCTCGACCCCCAGCACGAAGTGGGGGGCCCCGGTCGAGGAGATCACGATGTCCACCTCGGGCAGGTGGTAGGAGAACTCCTCGAAGGGCACGGCCCGGCCCCCGAACCGGGCGGCGAGCTCCTCGGCCCGGGCCAGGGTGCGGTTCGTCACCTGGACCTCCCGGACCCCGTTCTCCACGAGATGGGTCACGGCGAGCTCGCACATCTCGCCCGCGCCGATCACCAGGACGCTCTTGCCCTCCAGGGTGCCGAAGATGGCCCGGGCGAGCTGCACCGCCGCGAACGACACCGACACGGCCGACTGGGCGATGGCGGTCTCCGTGCGCACCCGCTTGGCGGTGCTGAAGGCCTTGTGCATGAACTTGTTGAGCACCAGGCCCGTGGCCTTGCCGGCCGCGGCCGCCTCGTAGGCGTCCTTCACCTGCCCCAGGATCTGGGGCTCGCCCACCACCATGGAGTCGAGGCTCGAGGCCACCCGGAACACGTGGCGCACGGCCTCGGGCCCCTCGTACACGTAGAGGTGGGGCCGCAGCTCTTCCAGGGGGATGTCGTGGTAGTCGGCGAAGAACCGGACCACCTGCTCGACCCCCTCCTGCCTATCGCGGGCCGCGGCGTACACCTCCACCCGGTTGCAGGTGGACACGATCACGGCCTCGGGCACCACCCCGCCCACCCGCACCCGCTCGAGCGCGTCGTGGAGGCAGTCGGCGGCGAACGCCACCTTTTCCCGGATCTCCACCGGCGCGGTCTTGTGGCTCAACCCGACGACGAGGATGTCCATGTGCGCCTCTCTCAGCCCCTCATCCGGTGTAGATGTGGAGGCTTTCGAGCCCCGGAATCAGCTTGGGCAAAATGAAGTTGACGCCCAGGAACGTAAACAGCACCGAGGCGAACCCCACGAGGGACCAGATGGCCGCCCGGCGGCCCCGCCACCCCACGGTAAGCCGGCCGTGCAGGAGCGCGGCGTAGAGAAACCAGGTGATGAGCGACCAGGTCTCCTTGGGGTCCCAGCTCCAGTAGGTGCCCCAGGCCTGCTGGGCCCACACCGCGCCGGTGATGATCCCCACGGTCAGAAGCGGGAACCCCACGGTGAGGCAGCGGTAGTTGAGCTCGTCCAGCACGTCGAGGCTCGGCAGGCGCCGGAACAGGGCGCCGAGCCGCTTTCGTTTCAGCTGCCGCTCCTGGAGCAGGTACATGACGCCGGCCGCGGCGGCCACGGCGAACGCCCCGTCTCCCAAGAAGAGGAGCCCCACGTGCACCGGGAGCCACCAGGACTGGAGCGCCGCCGGCAGGGGTTCCACGTGGCCCGGCAGGGCCATGGCCCCCAGCACGAACACCACGGCCACCGGCGTGGCGAACGCCCCCAGGCTGGGCACGTGGAACCGGAACTGGAGGACGAGGTAGAGGAGCGTCACGCACCAGGCGAAAAAGCTCAGGGCCTCGTGGAGGTTCGTCACCGGCGTGTACCCGGCCTCGGCGAACCGCACCACGATCGAAAGCGTGTGGAGCCCGAACGCGGCCCAGGTGGCCCCGTGGGCCCACCGCCGCACGGGCTCCTGCAGGGTCACCAGATGGGCCAACTGGAGCACCATGGCCAAGAGGTACACCAGGGCGGTTCCCTTCAGCATCCACACGCTCATGGCTCCTCCCTCACCCCTGTCGTCCCGGTCCGGACAGGACCGCCGCGGCCTTGCGCTCGGCCCCGGCCCGATCGCCCCGGGCCAGATCGTCGGCCACGCCCTCGGCGAGAAGCCGGGACACGGCCCCCGGCTGCGCCATTTGGCGCACACGACGTACGAACTCCGCCAGATCGCCCAGGCGCCGGGGCAGCGCCTGGGCGATGCGATCCCGAAGCCAGGCCGCCAACTCGGGCGATGCCCCGGCCGTGGACACGGCCACCGCCACGTCGCCCTGCCGCCACACCGCGGGCACGTGCACCGGGCTTCCCTCGGGGTCGTCGGCCACGTTGGCCCACACGCCCCGGGCGGCCGCCTCGGCGGCCGCCTCCCGGTTCACGGCCGGATCGGAGGTGGCCACGAAAGCAAGGACCATACCGTCGAGGTCCTCCGGAGCGAAACCCCGCCGGACCCACTCCACGGCCCCCGCCTCGGCGAACCCCCGAACCCCCTCGGCCGCCCCGGGCGCCACCACCCGCACCCGCGCCCCGCACTCCAGAAGGCCCCGGATCTTGCGCTCGGCCACCCGGCCGGCGCCCACCACGAGCACCGGCTTCCCCCGCAGGTCCAGGAAGACCGGGTAGCGCGGGCGGCTCACGGCCCCCCTTCCAGAAGCTCCAGCACCCAGCCGAACAGGAGCGGCACCAGGATCTCGTGGGGCCCGGTCAGGTGAATGCCCCGGCCGCCCCCGCCCGTGGGCCGGCCCACCACGTTCACGCTGGGCCGGTAGTGGCGGACGAAGTCGAGGTTCGCCGTGGTGAAATGGGCCACCTCGCGGCCCAGGTTCCGGGCCAGGGTCAGGGCCTTCAGGAACACCTCGGGGAGCACCACGGCGCTTCCCACGTTCAGGTACACCCCCCCTTCGAGCTCGGCCACCAGGGCCGCGAACTTCCGGAAGTCCCTCAGGCTCGTCTCGCCCAGGGCGGCGCCGTCGCACCCCGGGTGCATGTGCACGATGTCGGTGCCCACGGCCACGTGGACCGTGGCCGTGACCCCGTGGCGGTAGGCCGCGGCGAGCAGGCTCGACTCCCGGTAGGGGAGCCCGTCCTCCCAGATCGCCTCGCCCACGGCGTAGCCCAGGCCCAGGCCCCGGTCCCGGGCCCGGCGGACCACCCGGTTCACCCACTCGCCCGTCTCCCGGGCCATGCCGAACCGCCCCTCCCGGAGCTGGGCCGCCACGTCCTCGGAGGTGTGGCCCGCCGCCGCGAGCTCGAAGTCGTGGACCACGCAGGCCCCGTTTACCGCGACGCCGCTCAGGAGCCCCCGGGCCATGAGGTCGGCGTAGAGGGGCTGGAGGCCCACCTTGATGTTGTGGGCCCCGAGGCCCAGGAGCACCACCCGGTCGGCCCGGTGGGCCTCGGCCACGGCCCCGGCCAGGGCCCGCAGGTCCTCGGCCTGGAGAAAGGCCGGCAGGCTCTCCACGAACGCCCGGAAGCTCCCGCCCGGCCGGAAGGGGGGCCGGAACTCCTTCCGGTGCACCTTGCTCGGCCGCTCGGCCAGCGGGTAGGTGTCGGCGCCGGCCGGGTCGAGCTCGGCGTGGGGGGGAAAGCGCTTGGCCATCAGGCGGGTTCCGCGGGAAAGAGGATCTCGTCCACCAGGTCGCACAGGGCGTGGATCCAGGCCACGTGGCACTCCTGGATCCGGGGGGTGTGGCGGCTCGGGGCCCGGATCAGGTGGTCGCAGGCCTCGGCCATGGCGGCCCCGGCCTCGCCCGTGAGCCCCACGCACAGGCACCCGGCCTCCCGGGCCGCCCGGAGCCCCCGGAGCACGTTGGGGCTCCGGCCGCTCGTGGAGATGCCCACGGCCACGTCGCCGGGCCGGGCCAGGGCCCGCACCTGCTTTTCGAACACCTCGTCGAACCCGAAGTCGTTCCCGATCGCCGTGAGCGCGGAGGTGTCGGTGGTCAAGGCCACCGCCGCGAGCGGCGGCCGGTCCCGCAGGAACCGGTTCACGAACTCGGCCGCCAGGTGCTGGGCGTCGGCCGCCGACCCGCCGTTCCCGAAGGCGAGGAGCTTCCCGCCCCCCCGCAACCGCCCGGCCACGGCCTCGGCCACCCGGGCCGTCTCGGCCGCCGCGTCCTCGGCGAACCGCTCCAGGGTGCGGGCCGCCTCGGCCCAGTGTGCGCGAACCCGCTCGTGTGTGTCCAACCCCATGAACCTCCGCTCGCCCGTGTTGGGCTGGCGCCGCTGGAAGGCTGGAAAGCTGGAAAGCTAGAAGGCTGGAAGGCTAGAAGGCGGAAAAAACCAGCTGCCCAGCTGCCCAGCTGCCCAGCTGCCCAGCTGCCCAGCTGCCCAGCTG
>CAZUYO010000098.1:4895-9651 GCA_964624725.1 uncultured Thermodesulfobacteriota bacterium | reverse complement strand
GGCGGCGCCCCGAAATGGTGGTACACCGGCCCCCGTCGGCCAGGACCCCTTCGTTGAGATCGGAGAGGACGGGATGAAACGAACCCTGGGATGGACCGCGGCGCTCCTGTTGGCAGCCCAGGTGGCGGCCGCGGCCGGGACGCCCGAGGACCTGGAGGCGCGGCTCCGCAGCGGCCCCTCGGTGGGAGACCTCGTGGCCTACGCCTACCGGGCGAACCCCAAGATCGAGGCGGCGCGCCAGAGGTGGCGGTCGGTGATCGAGCGGTACCGGGTGACCACGGCGTACCCGGACCCGCAGGTGATGGTGACCTACTTTCCCCGGCCCATCGAGACCCGGCTCGGGCCCCAGGACTGGAACGCGGTCCTGAGCCAGATGATCCCGTTTCCGGGCAAGCTCTCCAAGGCCGGCGAGGTCGTGGAGGCCGACGCCCGCATCGCCCGGCTCGAGCTCGACAAGGCGGTGCGGGACGTGATCGTGGGCCTGCGGGAGTCGGTGTACGAGCTGGCCTACATCCGCCGGGCGAAGCAGGTGGTGGCGGCGAACCGCGACCTCCTGGATCACCTCCGCAAGGTGGCCGAGACCTCCCACGCCGAGGACCGGGCCGCCTTCGTGGACGTGGCCAAGGCCCAGTCGCAGCGGGCCCAGCTCGAGTACGACGCCCTGCTTCTGGAGGAGTTGGAGGCCACGGAGCGGGCCCGGCTCAACGCGCTGCTGAACCGCCCCTCCGACGCGGAGATCGGTCCGCTGCCCGAGGCGCCGGTGGAGCCGCTGGCCTACACCCTGGACGAGATCCACCGCCTGGCCGCCGAGCGGCAGGAGGAGATCCGGATCGCCGAGGCGAAAGTGGAAAAAGCCCGGGCCCGGATGGACCTGGCCCGGTATGAGAGCCTCCCCAACTTCAAGGTGGGGCTGTTCTACGCCGGCATCGGCGACCCCGATGTGTCCATGGAACCCGAGGACGCCGGCCGCGACGCCGTGGGGGTGCAGTTCGGGCTCACGATCCCCCTGTGGCTCGGGAAGAACGCGGGCCGCACCGGGGCCGCCCGGGCCGAGCTGGAGCGGGCCCGGGCGCTCAAGACCGCCCGGATCAACGACACCGACGCGATGATCCGGAGCCTCTACTTCCGGCTCAAGAACGCCGAGCGGCTGGTCACCCTGTACCGGGACGAACTCCTCCCCCAGGCGGCCCAGTCGCTGGAGGTGGCGGAGACCTGGTTCCGGGAAGGGGAGGGGAGTTTCAGCGATTTCATCGAGACCCAGTCGGTCTTCTACAACTTCCAGCTCTCGCTCGCCCGGGCCGAGGCGGACTACGGCAAATTTCTCGCGCGGCTCGAGCGGCTCACGGCCACGAGCCTGACGCGCCGGGACGGTGGGGCCGAGGAGGTTCAGCCATGATGCGGTGGGAACGATGGATGCGGCGGTTCGGGGCGGGCGGCGCCCTCGTGTTGGCCCTCGCGGCGGCGCCGGCGTGGGCCGGATACCGGGCCCTCGACCGGGAGTGGGAGGGGTACGAGCCGGGCGAGTTCTACCGGGCCCAGTTGGCCTCGATCCCGCCGGAACGGCCGAAGACGGCCGGCGACGGGGAGTTCGAAGCCCAGAAGGCGCGATTGGAGGAGGCCCGGCGGCGGTGGGCCGAGGCCCTCGAAGCGGGTCTGCCCGGTGAGCGGTTCTACGAGCCCGCCCCCGAGGTGCTCGAGCGGGTGGGGTCCGCGGCCGATGACCCGCAGATGGCCGAGGCCCTCCTGTCGGACGGGTTCGAGCTCGAGACCCTGGAGGCCCTGGCCTGGGTCCGGAACCCCGGGATCCGCGCGGCCGAGGACGCCCTGCGGGGGACACTGGAACGCTACACCCAGTCCTGGAACCTGGACGAGATCCTGCGGCAGTACACCGCGTTCACCGAGGGGCTGATGACCGGGATCGGGCCCATGAAGGGCCGGGAGCCGGTGCAGATGCGGTTTCCCTTCCCCGGGATCCTGGCCCTCAAGGGGGAGATCGTGACCCAGGAGGTGCGGGCGGCGGCCGAGGCGCTGGAGATGGCCCGGCGCAGGGCCGTCACCGGGGCGCGGCGGGCGTACTGGAACCTCGGGTTTGTCGGCGAGGCCGAACGGATTACCGGCGAGATGCTCGACCTCCTCGGGCGCCTGGAGTCCGTGGCGAAGGCCCGGTACGAGGCCGGGAAGACGAACTTCCAGGACGTGATCCAGGTGCGGATCCGCTGGGAGACGGTGTCCGAGGACCTGCGCACCCTGGCCGAGCGGCGCCGGACCCTGGAGGCCAAGGTGCGGGAGATCCTCGATCTGGGGCCGGAGGCGGCCGTGGGCACGCCGACCCCCGGGGAGCCGGAGCGCCGGGTGCCGGAGCTCGAGCCCCTGTACGACCTGGCCCTGGAGCGGCGCCAGGAACTCCGGCGCCTTCGGGCCACGGTGGGGAAGATGGAGCGGATGATCGAGATGGCCGAGACCCGGATCTACCCCGCCTACACCCTGAACCTGTCGCTCTTCCAGGACGAGGCGGTGACCCAGGTGGGCACGGCCCGGATGAAAGAGCCCTTCGCCGTGGCCACCACGGCCTCCATGGGGGCCGGGCTGCCCAAGATGCCCTGGTACGGAACCGGCGACGCCTACGTCCGGGAGACCCGGCAGAAGCTCGAGGCCCTGCGCCAGAAACTCCGGAAGGAAGAGGCCGCCGCACGGTACGGCGTGCGCGACGCGTGGTTCCGGCTCGACCGGGCCGCCCGGGAGGAGGCGCTCTACGCCGGCAAGGTGGTGGGGCTCTCCCGGGCCGCGCTCGACGTGGCCACCCGGGGCTACGAGGCCGGCGACGTCATGTTCGCCGACGTGATCGGCTCCTACATGGGGTGGCTCCGGGCCCATCTCGCCGCCGCCCGGAAGCGGGCCGACCTGGGGGTGGCCTGGGCGGAACTGGCCGAGGCGGTGGGGGCGGATATCCGGGGTCAGAATTCAGAGGACAGAGGACAGTAGGGGGCCTCCTAGCTTCCCGGCTTCCCAGCTTTCCAGCGGGCCGAAGGCCCAGACGGAGTGTTCCATGGCGACGAACGAGACTGCAAAACCCCGATCGAGCGTGCGGGTGGCCCTGGTCACCGCCGTGGTGACCCTGGCGGTGGCGGCGGGCGCCGCCTATTTCCTGGGGTGGATCCCCTCCGGGGGCGGCACGGCGCCCCAGCCGGTGGCCGAGGCCCCGGCCGGGGCGAAGGCGGAAAAGACCCTCTACACCTGCGGCATGCACCCCTGGATCATCTCGGAGGAGCCGGGGACCTGCCCGATCTGCGGCATGGAACTCGTGCCCAAGCGGGACGAGGCCGAGCAGCAGGCCGCCGCCGCGGGCTCGAAGGAGCGGAAAATCCTCTATTGGCGGGCGCCCATGGACCCCACCGAGATCTACGACCACCCCGGCAAGAGCAAGATGGGCATGGACCTCGTGCCCGTGTACGAGGACGAGGTGATCGGCGGGGTGGAGATCAAGATCGATCCCGTGATCCAGCAGAACATGGGCATCCGCACGGCTCCCGTGGAGAAGGGGCCGCTCGTGCGCACCATTCGCACCTACGGCCACGTGACCTACGACGAGACCCGCACGGCCACGGTGAGCCCCAAGTTCGGCGGCTGGATCGAGAAGCTCTACGTCGACTTCACGGGCCAGCTCGTGAAGAAGGGCGATCCGCTCTTCGAGATCTACTCCCCCGAGCTCGTTTCGGCCCAGGAGGAGTACCTGACCGCGTTCCGGAGCCTCAGCAAGGCCGAGGGAGGGGCGGACCTCCTGGCCTCGGCCCGCCGGCGGCTCGAATACCTGGACATCCCGGCCGACCAGATCCGGGCCATCGAGAAGAGCGGGAAGGTGCGCCGGACCCTGCTCATCCGGTCGCCCTTCACCGGGGTGGTGACCCACAAGAACGCGGTGGAGGGGGTGTTCGTGAAGGCGGGGCAGCCCGTGTACCAGATCGCGGACCTCTCCAAGGTCTGGGTCGAGGCCCACATCTACGAGTACGAGCTGCCCTGGGTGCAGGTGGGCCAGGAGGCCCGGATGACCCTGCCCTACCTGCCGGGGAAGACCTTCGTTGGCAAGGTGACCTACGTGTACCCCTACCTCCAGCGCCAGACCCGGGACGTGGTGATCCGGCTGGAGTTCGACAACGCCGACCTGGAGCTCAAGCCCGACATGTACGCCGACGTGGTGATCCGGAGTTCCCAGGAAGGGGAGGGGCTCCTCATCCCCTCCGAGGCGGTGCTCCGGTCGGGCGAGCGCAACGTGGTGTTCGTGACCCGAGGCGACGGGAAGTTCGTGCCGCGGGAGGTCGAGCTGGGGCTCGAGGTGGACGGCGGCAAGGTGCAGGTGCTCTCGGGGGTGGCCCCGGGCGAGCAGGTCGTCACCTCGGGCCAGTTCCTCCTGGATTCCGAGTCCAAGCTCAAGGAGGCCGTCCAGAAGATGCTCGAGGCCAAGATGGGGAAACCCAAGGCCGAGAAGCCGGCCGCGTCGTCCGACGACTTCTTCGACGACATGGACGGCGGCAACAAAGCCCAGAAAAAGGACGACTTCTTCGACGACATGTAGCGGCGCAGGAGGCCGGCCGGATTTGGTCGCCCGATTTGGTTCCCGACCCGGAGGCGGCTGCCACAGGTGGAAATGAGCGAAGGTGCAGGGAACGAGGAGGTTTCGGCCTCCCCGCGTCCTAGGCCCCCCTCACCCCGGCCCTCTCCCCCCGGCGGGGGGAGAGGGTGGCAGGGGGCCGGGCAACGC
>CAZUYO010000098.1:0-4795 GCA_964624725.1 uncultured Thermodesulfobacteriota bacterium | reverse complement strand
AGCCTCCCAGCTTCTGAGCGGATACCCGACATGATCGAAAAAATCATCGAATGGTCGATCAACAACAAGTTCATGGTGATCCTGGCCACGGTGTTCGTGATCCTGGGTGGGGTGCTGGCCATGACCAACACCCCCCTGGACGCGATCCCGGACCTCTCCGACGTCCAGGTGATCATCTACACCGAGTACCCGGGCCAGGCGCCCCAGGTGGTGGAGGACCAGGTCACCTACCCGCTGACCACGGCCATGCTGGCCGTGCCCTACGCCAAGGTGGTCCGCGGATACTCGTTCTTCGGGTTCTCCTTCGTGTACATCATCTTCGAGGACGGCACCGACCTCTACTGGGCCCGGAGCCGGGTGCTCGAGTACCTCAACTTCGTGGCCGGCCGGCTGCCCCGGGGCGTGACCCCCAGCCTGGGCCCGGACGGCACGGGGGTGGGGTGGATCTACGAGTACGTGCTCAAGGACACCACGGGCACCCACGACCTCTCGGAACTCCGGTCCATCCAGGACTGGTACCTGCGCTACGAACTCACGGCCGTGCCCGGGGTCTCCGAGGTGGCGAGCGTCGGCGGGTTCGTGCGGCAGTATCAGGTGGAGGTGGATCCCAACAAGCTCCTGGCCTACGGCATCCCGATCCAGAAGGTCCGGAGGGCCATCCAGCGGTCCAACAACGACGTGGGCGGCAAGCTCATCGAGATGGGCGAGACCGAGTTCATGGTCCGGGGCAAGGGGTACCTCCGGGGCATCGAGGACCTCGAGCAGATCGCCGTGGGCGTGGACAAGTACGGCACGCCGGTTCTGCTCAAGCAGGTGGCCGACGTACACCTGGGCCCGGAACTCCGGCGGGGCATCCTCGAGTGGAACGGCGAGGGCGAGGCCGTGGGCGGCGTGGTGGTGATGCGGTTCGGGGAGAACGCCCTCGAGGTCATCCGGAAGGTCAAGGAGAAGCTGAAAGACCTGGAGAAGGGGCTCCCCGAGGGGGTGGTGATCGAGACGGGCTACGACCGGTCGGGGCTCATCCTGCGGGCCATCGATACCCTGAAGGGCAAACTCATGGAGGAGATGACGGTGGTGGCCCTCATCTGCGTCATCTTCCTCCTGCACTTCCGGTCGGCCTTCGTGGCGATCTTCACCCTGCCGGTGGGCATCCTGATGTCGTTCCTGGTGATGTACGCCCTGGGGATCAACGCGAACATCATGAGCCTGGGCGGCATCGCCATCGCCATCGGCGTGATGGTGGACGCCTCGGTGGTGCTCGTGGAAAACGCCCACAAGCACCTGGAGCACGACCGGGGCAAGCGGCCCCACATCGAGATCATCGTGGAGGCTTCGAAGGAGGTGGGCCCGGCGCTGTTCTATAGCCTCTTGATCATCACGGTGAGCTTCCTGCCGGTGTTCGCCCTGCAGGAGCAGTCGGGCCGGCTGTTCAAGCCCCTCGCCTACACCAAGACGTTCGCCATGGCGGCCTCGTCGGTCCTGGCCATCACGATCATCCCCGTGCTCATGACGTTTTTCGTGCGGGAGGAGACGTTCTCGCCCGAGACCACCCGCCGCCGGCGGTTCTGGACCTGGGTGGGGGCCGTGGCCGGCCCGCCGCTCCTGGTGGTGGCCGGCGGGGTGGCCGGTCTCGAACTGCCCGATTGGAGCCTTCTGGCCGCGCTCGCGGTGTCGGCCTTCGCCGTGGTGTGCCTGGTGCCCCAGCGGATGATCCCCGAGGCCCGTAACCCCATCAGCCGGTTCTTCATCCGGCTCTACCTGCCGTTCATCCGGGTGGTCCTCAAGTGGCGGAAAACCACGGTGCTGGTGGCCCTTGCCGTCGTGGTGGTGACCTGGTTTCCCCTGAGCCGGCTGGGGAGCGAGTTCATGCCGCCCCTGAACGAGGGCGACCTCCTCTACATGCCCACCACGCTCCCGGGGATCTCCATCACCAAGGCCAAGGAGATCCTCCAGCAGACCGACAAGATCATCCAGAGCTTCCCCGAGGTGCACCACACCCTGGGCAAGATCGGCCGGGCCGAGACCGCCACCGACCCGGCGCCGCTCTCGATGATCGAGACCACGATCATGCTCCGTCCCCCCGTGGAGTACGAGGAGATCCCGGTCCGCCGGTTTTTCTCGGACTGGCCGGGCTGGCTCAAGAAACCCCTGACCCTGATCTGGCCCGAGGTGAAGCGGGGCAAGGTGCTCCACGAGTGGCGGAAGAAAAAGGTGGAGCGGTTCTTCTCGGACTGGCCCGACTGGCTCAAGAAGC
This sequence comes from uncultured Thermodesulfobacteriota bacterium, assembly GCA_964624725.1. Lineage (GTDB taxonomy): Bacteria > Desulfobacterota > Deferrisomatia > Deferrisomatales > Deferrisomataceae > Deferrisoma. The sequence continues at coordinate 2,541 of CAZUYO010000098.1, read as the reverse complement.
CCCTGGCCCAGATCTGGCCCGAGGAGCGCTACATCACCATCGAGGAACTCGTGGAGGACCTGGACCGGGCCATCCAGTTCCCGGGCCTCACCAACGCCTGGACCATGCCCATCAAGACCCGGATCGACATGCTCTCCACGGGCATCAAGACCCCGGTGGGCATCAAGCTCATGGGCCCCGACCTCCAGGTGCTCTCGGACCTGGGGGCCGAGATCGAGGCCGTGGTGCGGGACATCCCGGGGACCCTTTCGGCCTACTCCGAGCGGGTCACGGGCGGGAACTACGTGGACTTCGAGATCGACCGCAAGGAGATCGCCCGGTACGGGCTCACGGTGCAGGACGTGCAGGACGTGATCATGACCGCCATCGGCGGCATGAACGTGACCTACACGGTGGAGGGGCTGGAGCGCTATCCGGTGAACCTGCGCTACAGCCGGGAACTCCGGGACGACCTGGAGAAACTCCGGCGGGTGCTCGTGCCCACGCCCACGGGGGCCCAGGTGCCCCTGGGCCAGTTGGCCCGGCTCGAGATCAAGAAGGGGCCCCCGGGCATCAAGAGCGAAAACGCCCGGCAGACCGCGTGGATCTACGTGGACCTGAAGGGCGTGGACGTGGGGAGCTACGTGGAGAACGCAAAGCGGATCGTCGAGCGGGAGGTCAAGTTCCCGCCGGGATACTCCATCGTGTGGTCGGGCCAGTACGAGTACATGCAGAAGGCCCGGAAGACCCTGAACGTGATCGTGCCGATCACCCTGGTGATCATCTTCATCCTGCTCTACGTGCACTTCCACAGCGCCGTGGAGGCCACGATCGTGATGGCCAGCCTGCCCTTCGCCCTGGTGGGCGGGGTGTGGCTGCTCTATCTGCTGGGCTACAACCTCTCGGTGGCCGTGACGGTGGGCTTCATCGCCTTGGCCGGGCTCGCCGCCGAGACCGGGGTCGTGATGCTCGTGTACCTGGACGAGACGTTTCACCGCCGGCGGACCCACGGCCTCATGAACACCACCGGTGACCTCCACGCCTCGATCATCGAGGGCGCCGTGGAGCGCGTGCGGCCCAAGCTCATGACCGTGGCCACCACCCTGATCGGGCTCCTGCCGGTGATGTGGGGCCACGAGACCGGCTCCCAGGTAATGAAGCGGATCGCGGCGCCCATGGTGGGCGGGCTGATCTCCTCGACGATCCTGACCCTGGTGATCATCCCGGCCGTGTACGACATCTGGAAGCGCTGGGAACTCCGGGGCGCCCTGGCCCACGGCCCGGCCACCGACGCCGAGCCGGCGGACGACGCGGAGTAACGGGGCGGGCGCGGCCCGGCCCACGAAGAAACCTGAACCGACGGAGGACGACCCATGAAGCTGATCCGAGCCTACATCCGGGTGGAACGGGCCGACGAGGTGCTCGACGCGCTGACCCAGGAGGGCATCCTGAACGCCACGCTCACCCACGTGCTCGCCGTGGGGCCGAACCTCGACCCGGACCAGAGCAAGGTGAGCATGGAGTTCGGCCGGCGGGTGAACCGCATGGTCAAGCTGGAACTCATCTGCCCCGACAGGGACGAGGCGAAGATGGTGGAGGTGATCCGGCGGTCCGCCTGCACCGGCCAGCCGGGCGACGGGGTGGTGGCGGTGCAGAACCTGAACCGTCTGGTGAAGATCCGCTCCGGCGCCGAGAGCACCGAGGCGCTGTGACCCGGGGGGCGGGGAGAACGCGAGCCCGAACGGGCTGAGAGGCCCGGATGGGAAAGGATTTTCGCCGCCTAGCCGCCAAGCGGCCGAGCCGCCCAGCCGATGTTTCACGAACATCCCCCTCCCCGGTGGCGGGTTGCCGGGGGGCGGGAGAACCGGACCCAACCCGCGACACGGTTTCGAACAAAGAGGAGAAGAAGCCATGAAGAAGCGAACGATCCTCACCCTGGTGGCCCTCGCGGGCCTCGCCCTCGGCACGCCGGCCCTGGCCGATTCGGGCCACGGCTCCATGAAGGGCATGAAGATGGACGACCACGGGTCCATGGAGATGGACCACTCCGAGCACATGGGGGAGGACATCCGGGAGACCAAGGTCAACGGCTACGCGCTCGCCTACCACCTGATCGACATGAAAGAGAAGATGGAAGCGATGAAGGGCATGAAGGGCATGTCCATGAAGGGCATGGACATGTCGAAGATGGGCACCCACCACCTCATGGTGTACGTGATGGGCCCGAACGGCGAGAAGGTGACCGAGGGGAAGGCGGGCTACAAGATCGTGGGCCCCGACGGCACCGAGCAGAAGGTCATGTGCATGGCCATGAGCGGCGGGTTCGGGGCCGACGTGAACCTCAAGGCCAAGGGCACCTACACGATCAAGACGAAGATCGTGGCCGGCGACCAGAAGATCCTGGACGAGTTCACCTACACGGTGGAGTAGGGCCCTCGGTTCGGCCGGACAAAAAAGCGGGCAACCCCTCGGGGTTGCCCGCTTTTGTCGTTGTAGGCCGGGCCGTTCTACCGCCGGCCGCCGCGCCGGTGGTTCCGGCCGCCTTCCTCCCGGCCGTTTCCG
>CAZUYO010000097.1:0-9659 GCA_964624725.1 uncultured Thermodesulfobacteriota bacterium | reverse complement strand
TAGGGGGCCCGCAGGCCGTTGGCGAGGGCTCATCGGGTTTGCAACCGCTCCACCACCCCCAGGTCGCGCATCGCCCGGGCGGCGGCCGGGGGCACCCAGTGCTCCCAGGGTTCCCCGCGCCGGATCGCCTCGCGCACGCGGGTGGCGGTGATCGCCTTTTCCTCCGGGCGTTTCCGCCACAGCACCTCGGCCCGAAGCCCCCGCTCCCGGAGGAGCCGGAGTTTGCGCTCGCCCCAGGCGTCGTAGATGGTGAGGAAGTAGACGGCGTCCCGGGGCACGTACCAGTCCCACCGCTCCGGGAAGTTCACCGGGAACGGCACGATGCAAAACCCCTCGGCCGGCAGGCCCTCGGCCAGGAGCACGGCCTGCACGATGCGGTAGCGCTCGTAGAAGGTCAGCGGGTTCGCCTCGGGCCGGCTCCGGGCCGGGTCGGCCGGGTCGGCCCGGGTGGTCCAGGGGTCGGGGTTGGTGATGCCCACCACCAGGTGGTCGCACCGGGCCCAGGCCGCCCGCAGGTAGGCCAGGTGGTCGGTGTGGAACACCTGGAACCGGCCGTGCACGACGCCCGTGGTCATTCCCTCACCCTCCAGGGTTCCCGGTCGCCGGGCCAGTAGGGCTGGTCCACCGGGGCGTCCCGGAGGCCCCGGAGCTTCGCCCGGTCGAGGAGGTCGAGGACCATGGGGAGGAGGTCCCGGCCCCGCACGAGCCCCAGGGCCCCGCCCGCGCAGGACACCTCGTCGAACCGGTCCACCCGGTCGCGCCGCACCCCCTCCCCGTGGAGCAGGACCGGAACGGGTTCGCCCGAGTGGATGAGGGGGCCCGTGCTCGGGGTCGAGTGGTCCGAGGTCACGACGAGGAGCACCCCGGGGGCCGTGAGATCCTCCATGGCCTCGCCGATGGCCCGGTCGAGGGCCTCGATCGCCCGGACCTTGGCCCCGGGGTCCTTGGTGTGGGCCGCCTGGTCCGGGGCCTTGGTGTGGACGTGGACGAACTCGTGGTCGGCCCCGAGCGCCAGCCGGATCCGCCGGAGGTAGTCGGCCCCGGGGTCGTCGGAGTCGCGGTCGGGTACGAACTCGAGCCCGAGGTGGCGGGCCATCCCCCGGTACACGAGGCCGGAGCCGATCGAGAGCCCCCTGAGGCCCCATCGCTCCCCAAAGGGCTGGACCTCCGCCGGCCGGCCCGGCCGGTGGGTCACGACCACGTTGAGTTCCACGAGGCCCCGGGCCCGGCGGCGCCGGTTCACCGGGTGGTCCCGGAGGGCCCGGTGGCAGGCCCGGAGGAAGGCGTCGAGGGCCCGGGCCGTGCGGGCCGCCGCTCCGGGTTCCGGGGTGCGGGCCCAGGGCCGGGGGGCGAGCACGGGCTCGGCCCGGGCCAGGGGGTCGGTGTCGGTCACGTGGGGGGAGGCCCCGCCCTCGGCCCGGACGATGCCGTGGAGCCCGCCCGTGGGGTGGAACGCGAGCCGCAGGCCCTCGGCGGTCACCGCGGGAAGGGCCGAGGCTAGGGCCGCGGCCTCCTCCGGGGACGCGGCGGGCCGCTCGGGCCCCAGCCGGAGCCCGTCCCCGTCGGGGGCGGCGTGATCGAGGTGGGCCAGGAACGCCACGTCCCCGGGCTCCAGGGGGATCCCGGCCCCCAGGGCCTCCAGGGCCCCCCGGCCGGGAAACTCCTCGGGCCCGTACCCGAACAGGGCGAAGTGGGCCTCCTCGCTGGGCAGCGCCAGGCCGGGCCGGGCCGCGTGCAGCAGGCCGCAGGCCCCCCGGGCGGCCAGCCGGTCGAGGTGGGGGGTGTGGGCGGCCTCCAGCGGGGTGCGGTGCCCCAGGGCCGGGCAGGCCCGGTCACCGAGCCCGTCCAGCAGAAGCAGGAGGCAGCGCCGGGGCACGGGATCAGCCCCCCGGCCCCGACGGATCGGCGGCGCCGATGGCGCCGGCCCGGCCCATCGGAAGATCCGCTTTGCCCGGGCCGCGCGGCCGGGTCATCCTGGGGGCATGTTCCGGTTCGACCTTCACGTGCATACCGCGTTCTCCCCCTGCAGCTCCCTCGGGGTCGAGGAGATCCTCCGGGCCGCCCGCGGCCGGGGCCTCGACGGGGTCGCGATCACCGACCACCATACCATGGCCGCCCGCCACCGGATAACCGAGGGCGTGCAGGCCGACGGGCTCGCGGTGGTGATCGGCATGGAGTACTCGACCCCGGAGGGCGACTTCCTCCTCTTCGGGCCGTTCGAGGACCTGCCGGAGGGGCTATCGGCCGGGCCGCTTCTCGCGTGGGTGCGGGAGGCCGGCGGCGCGGCGGTGGCGGCCCATCCGTTCCGGCGGGCCCGGCCCGCGGCGACCGGGTTCCTGCGGACCGGCCGGTGCGAACTGCTGGAGGTGGCCAACGGCCGGAACCGCCCGGCCGAAAACCGGCGGGCGGCCGAATGGGCCAGCGCCCACGGGCTCGCGGGGGTGGGGGGAAGCGACGCCCACGGCCTCGAAGAGCTCGGGCGCGCGTTTACCGCCTTCGAGGCGCCGGTGCGCTCCCGGGACGAGCTCGTGCGGGAGCTCCGGGCCGGCCGGTGCCGGGCGGTGGGGTGGGCGGCGGCGAAGGGCCCCCCGACCCATGCCGCGGACCGGGGGGCCTGAATCCACCGGGGGACGTCCGGGCTGCACGCCGGAAACGATTCACTGCCCCCGCGTGTAGTCGGTGTGCTCCAGGTGCCAGGTCATGAAAACCTGGGTTCCGCCGATTCCCGCCGGGAAGAACACGTCCTGCGCCGACTCCTGCCCGTTGTAGAACCACCGGGGATAGCTGCCCGACCCCACCTGCACGAGCGTGGGCGTCGAGTTCACGGGCCCGTCGTTCAAGATCTCCCATAGGGTCGGAAGGGGCGTTTCGACGCCCACGAAGAACAGCGTGCCGTCCCCGGTGGTGTCGATGGAGTACTCCTCGGCGATCTGTCCCCGGTAGGTCACGTCGTAGTTCCACGTGATGTCCGGTTTGCGTTCACAGACGATCGGGTCGAAGGCCGTGTACTCCCAGTCGACCTGGAAGTTGTCGGTGCCGAGATCGATGCCTCCGGAGGCGGTGACGCCCTCCACCTCGAAGGCGCCGCTTCGCACGTTCCCGTTCACGCTCACCTCGAACCCGGCCGACGCGGGCACGCCCCGGAGGGCTTCGGTTTCGTACGTTTCAAACCCGCAGTAGGGCTCGTCGATGTCGTGACGGTATCGGGCCTCGGGGAACTCGGTCGCGACGGTGTCTTTGCCGTCGAAAGTTCCGAAGTCCTCCGCTGCGGTTCCCGACGACCCGTGGAGCACGAGGGAGACCTGGTGCGTCTCGGTCCAGACCCGGGTCCCCGCCTCCCACGACCACCACGCGAGGTCGCTCGGGTGTTGCGGCAGGACGATCACGTACTCGATCGTTCCCTCGATGACGTCGCAGCGGTCTAGCAGGTCCAGGTAGATGGATTCCAGGGTCTGGAAGAGGTCGGTCATCCCGAACAGTTGGGCCTCCGCCATGATCTTTTCGAGGCGGTCGATGTCGGGGCAGTCGATCCCCTGGGTCACCTCGTCGGCGAGCCGTTCGGTCACGGTTTTCGCGGCCTCGATGAGGTCCCCGGCCGGGTTGTCCGAATGCTCCCATGCGTTCCACCCCTGCCACTCCGGTCCCGTTCCGCTACCGCAGCCCGTGCCTCCGTCGACGCTGAACCACCCCATCAGTTCCATCCTGGCGGCCGTGTCGAGGAGCTTCGCCTTCGCGGCCTCGCTCGGGTGGGCGTCGGCGTAGGCGAGCGCGGCCTCCGCTTCGGCCATGAGGGCATCGGCCACGGCCGCCGTGAAGGTGTCGCAGACATCCGTCTGCTCGCCCTGCTCCTGACGCTGTCGGGTTTTCTCCAGTTCCTCCTGCGCGGCCCGGTCGGTGTTGCTCCGGGCGCTGTCGTACCCCTGGCCGGAGGCCTGCGGCGGCACCGCGCCCCCGCCCCCATACTGGGAAAAATGGCGGAGCTGGCAGGTGACGTGCTGCGCATCGGTCCGGGAACAGCCCGCGTCCGCCTGCTCCACCCAGAGCCCCTGGTCGGGATCGAACCAGAACAGCCTCGGCGGGTCCCCGAGGTCCCCGGCGTCCGCGATGACGGCCTCCACGGTTTCCCCGGTGGCCGGCTGGAGTGCTTGGCCGCCCGCCGCCGACCGGGCCCGCACCTCGAAGGGATGGGTGATGTACAAGGGGGTGTCGGAGTTGTCCATCGGTGCCCAGACCGTGGCCAGGAGCGTGGGATCAAGGGCCGTCGCCTCGATCACCGCATCCTCCCCGAACACGTTCGGGCCCAGGGTGAGGACAAGCTCCGGGGCCTCCGCGGTGCCCACCGTAACCGTGGAGGTCTGCCCGGTGGGGTGGGCCGCCGTCGCCCCGACCGGGGTGAGCACGGCGTCCACCAGGGTGACGCCGTTCACCTCGCCCGCGGGCTGAACATAGGCGCTCGCGTACCCCGGCGCCTCCACCGCGTACCATCCGGCCGCGGTGGGGGTGATGGCGTCCGTGGTCACCCCCGAGCTCCCCGTCGAAGCCCCGCCCAAGGTCGCAAAGGGGATCACGCCGCCTTCGGCGTTGCGCACGACCCCCAACACCTTGCTCGCCAGGAGGTCCGGGGAGGTTCCCGTGTCGGACTGTCCGCCCGACCCCCCTGTGCCGCCGCTCCCGGAGCCGGAGGGCTCCCCGGCGCTCCCGGAGCCATCTCCGGCCGAGCCGGTGGACCCGGACGCCGACCCGCTGCCGGTGTCGCCGCCCCCGGCGGCGGTGCCGGACCCGGAAGAGGAGTCGGCCCCGGTGGCCGCCGACGGGCCGCCGCCGGAGGTCCCTCCCCCGCATCCCAGGGCAAAGAGGCCTGCCGTGAGCAGGAGGAGAGCGGAGACGAACAACGATGGGGAAAACGAGCGGGTGCGCATGACGGCCTCCTTGTCGGCGCGTTGTGCCGGGTCGGGGGGGAGGGGGAAACGGCGTAACCTGCTGGGGTCCCGATCCGGGACCAGGGGAGTGGGTCGCGGGTGGAGGCCGGGCGGAACCCGGGGGCGCGCTGGCGGTGTGGCGCGCCCGGGTGAGGGGGGGCGGCCCGGATGCCGGGACATCAGGGTCCGGCCGGAACTGTTCTCGACAGGATCGTCATGGGCGGGCGACCTTGGCGAGGCCCGGCGGCCGCGGCGCGGATGGCCCCGCTGGCAGGTCGGGTCAGGATCTCGAAAGAACCACCGAATTGGTGAAGAACACTCTAGCACCCGCCGGGGCATCGGGCAAACGCTATTTTGTCAGGAGGGACGACCCGGTGCGCCGGGATTCAAACCCGCGCCGGGGTGCGGATGCCCTGGACGAAGAGGAGCGACACCGCGCTCAGGGCGGCGCCACCGAGGAACGGCACCCGGTAGTCGATCATCCACAAGAGCCCCCCCACGGCGGGGAGCACCACGGCCGCGATGTGGTTGATGGCAAACCCCACGGCCATGGTGGGGGCCACGTCCTCGGGGTCGCCGATCTTCTGGAAGTAGGTCCGGATCGCGATGGAGAAGTTGAACAGGAGGTGGTCGAGCACGTAGAGCCCCGCCGCCACCCACCGGGATCCGGTGAAGGCGTAGCCCAGGAAGATCAGGACGAGTCCCCCGTACTCCACCGAGAGCAGCCGCCGCTCCCCGAACCGCACGATCGCCTTCCCGATCAACGGGCTCGCCAGGTAGTTCAACGCGTTGTTGAGCACAAAGAGCGCGGTGATCTCCCGCACCGAAAACCCGAACACCTTCACGAGCAGAAACACGGAAAACGCGATGAAGATCTGCCGGCGGGCGCCGGCCAGGAAGGTCAGGACGTAGTAGAGCCAGTACCGCCGGCGGAGCACCATGCCCTTTCGCTGCACCGGCAGGTCGGCCCGGGTGGGGTTCCGGGTGAGCCCCCAGGCCCCGGCCAGCACGACGAGCCCGCCCACGGCCAGGTAGAGGTCCCGGTAGGCGAGGACCGGCGCGAGGGCGAAGATGGCGACGCCCACGGCCAGGTTCGAGGCGGCCGCCAGGGCCCGGAGCCGGCCGAACACCACCGGGGCCGTGTCCCGGTCGAAGTACTGGAGGGTGAGGGACTGGTTGGCGGTCTCGTAGTAGTGGAACCCGAGGCTCATCCCCAGGGTGGTCAGGAGGAGGCCCCCGTAGGTGGGGAGAAACCCGGTGGCCGCCACCCCGAGGCCCAGGACCGCGATGGACAGCGCCGCGAGCCGGTGCTCCGAGAGCACCAGGAGCACGTACACCACCAGAAAGGTGAGAAACCCCGGGATCTCCCGCACGGCCTGGATGACCCCGACGTGCACCCCCTCGAGCCCCGCCACCTCCACCGCGAAGTTGTTGAAGAGCGTCCGCCACCCCTGGAGCCCCACCATCGAGGCCACGGTGAGCACGGCGAGGAACCGGTACATGGGGTCGCGCCGATGGGGCATGGCTGGGCTCCGGGGGGAAGGCGGGGCGCCGTAGCCGGGAGGCGAAACGGCAACGCGGGCCGCCCTCGGACGGCCCGCGTCGGGTCCCTAGTGGTGCCGGAGGGGGGACTCGAACCCCCACGGGCTTGCGGCCCACCGGATTTTGAGTCCGGCGCGTCTACCAGTTTCACCACTCCGGCCGGTGTGGGCGCCGAGTATAGGGGCGGGTTCGACAAAGTGTCAAGCGCCCTTGCCCTTTCGGGCGGCCGGATGGTATCGTCGCGGGTTTCCGAGGTCCAATCCCAACCCAGCGAGGTGTCGAACATGAAAGAAGGCATCCATCCCAAGTACGACAAGGCCGTGGTCACCTGCTCGTGCGGCGCCACGTTCGAGACCCGTTCCACCAAGCCCGAGATCCACACCGAGATCTGCTCCCAGTGCCACCCGTTCTTCACGGGCAAGGAGAAGGTGGTGGACACCGCGGGCCGGGTGGAGCGGTTCCTCCGCAAGTACGGCCTGGACAAGAAGAAGGACGAAGAGTAGGCCGAGGTGGGCGCCCGCGTCCGGCTCCTGAGCCACACCCCCGATCCGGAAAAGACCGTCGCCCTGGCCGCGCGGCTGTGCTACTCGGCCCGCGGGGTGGGGGAGCTCGCCCGGGATCTCGGCCCCGACGAGGTGGCGGCCCTGTTGGGCAAGCTCGTCTCCATGGGCCATTTCTCGGCCCTGGAGCACGCCTCGTTCACCTTCGGGGTCGAGGGGATCAGCCGGGCCTGCTCCCACCAGCTGGTGCGCCACCGGCTCGCGAGCTACTCCCAGCAGAGCCAGCGGTACGTGCGGCTCGACGAGCCCAACGTGGTGGTGCCCCCGTCGGTGGCCGCCGACCCGGAGCGGGCCGCGCGGTTTCGGGAGGCCGTGGAGGGGGTGTGGGCCCTCTACCGGGAGCTCGTGGAGGCCGGGGTGCCGGCCGAGGACGCCCGGTATCTTCTGCCCAACGCCTGCGAGACGAAGCTCGTGGTCACGATGAACGCCCGGGAGCTGCGCCACCTGTTCGCCCTGCGGCTGTGCCGCCGGGCCCAGTGGGAGATCCGGGATCTCGCCCGGGAGATGCTCCGGGCCGTCGTGCCGGTGGCCCCGCTCCTGTTCCGGGGCGCCGGCCCCGGGTGCCTGCGGGGCGCCTGCCCCGAGGGGGCCTACTCCTGCGGCCAGGCCGCCGAGGTGCGCTCCGAGCTCCGGCCGCTCCTGGGGGAGGCGCCGTGAGCACGGCCGGGTGGCTCGAGCGGCTCGAGGGGGTGGAGGCCCGGTACGAGGGGTTGAACCGGGAGCTCTCGGATCCCGAGGTGCTCTCGGACCCGGACCGGTACCGCAAGCTCGCCCAGGAACACGCCGAGCTCCGGGAGATCGTGGAGACCTACCGGGAGTACCGGGAGTGCAAGGACCGGGTGGACGAGGCCCGGGCGCTGCTTGAGGATCCCGAGCTCGGGGAGCTCGCGGCCGAGGAGCTCCCGGAGGCCGAGGAGGCCCTCGAGCGGGCCGAGGCCCGGCTCAAGGAGCTCCTCACCCCCAAGGACCCGCTGGACAAGAAGAACGTCATCCTCGAGATCCGGGCCGGGACGGGGGGCGAGGAGGCCGCCCTGTTCGCGGCCGAGCTCTTTCGCATGTACACCCGCTACGCCGAGGAGCGGGGCTGGAAGGTGGAGGTCCTGAGCTCGAACCCCACCGGGATCGGCGGGTTCAAGGAGGTGATCGCGCTCATCGAGGGCCGCAACGCCTACAGCCGGCTCAAGTTCGAGAGCGGGGTCCACCGGGTGCAGCGGGTGCCGGTGACCGAGTCGGGCGGCCGCATCCACACCTCGGCCGTCACGGTGGCGGTGCTGCCCGAGGCGGACGAGGTGGACGTGGACGTGAACCCCGACGACCTGCGGGTCGAGGTGTTCCGGGCGAGCGGCGCCGGCGGCCAGCACGTGAACCGGACCGAGTCGGCCGTGCGGATCACCCACCTGCCCACCGGGATCACGGTGGCCTGCCAGGACGAGAAGTCCCAGCATAAAAACCGGGCCAAGGCGATGAAGATCCTCCAGGCCCGGCTGTTCGAGAAGGCCAAGGCCGAGGCCGACCGGGAACGCAGCGAGGCGCGGCGGTCCCAGGTGGGAAGCGGCGACCGGAGCGAGCGGATCCGCACCTACAACTTCCCCCAGGGCCGGGTGACGGACCACCGGATCAACCTGACCCTGTACCGGCTCCAGGAGGTGCTGGAGGGCGACCTGGACCCGGTGATCGACGCCCTGGTGGCCCACGCCCAGGCCGAAAGCCTCGCCCAGAACGCCCAGTGACCCGCACCCCCCTGGAACTCGTTCGGCTGGCCACGGGGTACCTGGCCGAGAAGGGGGTGGCGACCCCCCGGCTCGACGCCGAGGTGCTCCTGGCCCACGTGCTGGGGGTGGAGCGGATCCGGCTCTACACCGAGTTCGACAAGCCCCTCGAGGAACCCGAGGTCGCGGCGTTCCGGGAGGCCCTGCGCCGGCGGGCCCGGCGGGAGCCCGTGGCGTACATCACGGGGGAGCGGGAGTTCTGGTCGCTCCCGTTCCGGGTCGGTCCGGGGGTGCTGGTGCCGCGGCCCGAGACGGAGCTCCTGGTGGAGGCGGCGCTCGAGGGGGCGCCGCCCGAGGGCCGGATCCTGGACCTGGGGGTGGGGAGCGGCTGCGTCCTCCTGGCGTTTTTGACCGAACGGCCCGGCTGGACCGGGGTGGGGACCGACGTCTCGGACGCGGCGCTCGCCCTGGCCCGGGAAAACGCCGAGGCCCTCGGGGTGGCCGACCGGGCGGACCTGCGTCGCGGCGATCTGTTCGCCCCCGTGGCCGGGGAGCGGTTCGACCGGATCGTGTCGAACCCGCCCTATGTGCCCCGGGACGAGATCGAGGGCCTGGAGCCCGAGGTGAGCCGGTACGAGCCCCGGGGCGCCCTGGACGGGGGCCCCGACGGGCTCGACGTGATCCGGCGGATCGCGGCCGAGGCGCCCCGGTTCCTGGCGCCGGAGGGCCGGCTCCTCCTGGAGTTCGGCAAGGGCCAGGACGCCGCGGTGCGGGACCTTCTGGCCGAGGCGGGGTTTTCCCGGGTGGAGATCCGCCGGGACCTGGCCGGCATCCCCCGGGTGGCGGTGGCGGGGCGGTGACGGGGCCCCCTCACCCCGGCCCTCTCCCCCCAACGGGGGGAGAGGGAGACTGAAGGCGCCCCGCTCTCT
>CAZUYO010000096.1:0-9680 GCA_964624725.1 uncultured Thermodesulfobacteriota bacterium | reverse complement strand
CCCCAACGGGGCGGAGGACTTCGTCGTGGGCGCCCTGCCCCCGCCGGGGCTCTATTTGAAGAACTATCTGGTGTACATCGACAAGAACCGGCTCATGGACAACGAGGGCAAGAAGACGCCCGTGGAGTTCGACGCCAACGTGTTCGGGGTGATCCCCCGCGTGATCTGGGTCAGCCCGTACAAGGTGCTCGGGGCCTCGTGGGGCGCCCATCTGTTCATCCCCTTTTACGCGGCCGACGTGGAGGTCACCGCGCAGACCCCGGGGGGTCCGATGAAGGTGGTCAACGACGCGGACGGCGGCCTCGGCGACATCATCTTCGGCCCCTTCGTCCTGGGCTGGCATTTCGGGCCCAATTTCCACACCGTGTTCTCCCTGGACATCTGGGCGCCCACCGGCAACTACGACAACGAGGACGTGTCCACCCAGCTCCTCTCCCGGAATCATTGGACCTTCGAGCCGGTCCTGGCCGCCACCTATCTGTGGAAGGGGTTCGACTTCTCCCTGAAACTCATGTACGACTTCAACACCACCAATGACGAATTTCTGGTTCCGGACGGTGCGGGGGGCATGAAGGAGGTCGACCTCGACCCGGGGCAGGAGTTCCACTTCGACTGGGCCATCGGCTGGGCACCCAAGCCCGGCTGGCGGTTCGGCGTGAACGGGTTCTACTACTGGCAGACCACCGACGACGAGGTGGACGGCAAAGAGGACGACAACCGAAGCCGCCTGGCGGCCATCGGCCCCGGGCTCAAATGGTGGCCCAACCAGGGCCGGTTCAGCCTGGTGGCCAAGCACCTCTGGGAGTTCGACGGAAAGAACATGCCCGAGGGCACGAGCACCTGGCTCAACATCGTCTGGGTGTTCTGATCCTTTTCACGCGCCCCGGGGCCCTGGGCCCCGGGGCGGCTCCGGTGAACCGCCCATGGCCCATCCCCAGGCCCGTTCCCATCGCCCCGTCCGGCTGCTCGTCGTGGACGACGAACCCGGCATGGTGGACCTGCTGCGGCGGGTCCTCGAACGGGAGGGGTACGAGGTGGAGACGGCCGGTTCCGCGGAGGAGGCCCTGGGTCTCCTGGCCGGGAACGCCTTCGACCTCGTGATCACCGATCTCGTGCTCGGGGGCCGGGGCGGGGAGCACGTGGTCCGCGAGGTCAAGGCCACGAACCCGGAGACCGAGGTCCTCGTGATCACGGCCCACGCCTCGGTGGACTCGGCCGTCGAGGTCATGAAGGAGGGGGCCTTCGACTACCTGCGAAAGCCCCTGCTGCCCGAGGAGATCCTCCACGTGGTGCGCCGGGCCCTCGAGATGAAGGGCCTCCGGGACGAGGTGAGGGCCCTGCGGCGGGAAAAGGCGGCGGCCCTCCTCCAGGGCGAACTCCTGGGCCGGAGCCCGGCCATGCTCCGGGTGTTCGAGCGGGTGCGCCGCGCCGCCCGCACCGACGCCACGGTTCTTCTGGAGGGAGAGTCCGGCACCGGGAAGGAGCTCGTGGCGAAAGCGATCCACGCCGAGTCCCGGCGGGCGGCCGGCCCGTTCGTGCCGGTGAACTGCGGGGCGATCCCCGGGGAACTGCTGGAGTCGGAGCTCTTCGGCCACGTGCGGGGCGCCTTCACCGGGGCCCACGCGGACCGGCAGGGCTATTTCGAGGCCGCCCACGGGGGCACCCTGTTCCTGGACGAGATCGGCGAGATGGACCCGCGGCTCCAGGTCAAGCTCCTGCGGGTGCTCCAGGACGGGGCGGTCACCCGGGTGGGGGAAACGAAGCCGCGGCGCGTGGACGTGCGGATCGTGGCGGCCACGAACCGCCGGCTCCTGGACGCCGTGCAGGAGGGCTCGTTCCGCAACGACCTCTACTACCGGCTTCGGGTCGTGCACATCGAGCTTCCGCCCCTGCGGGAGCGGCGCGAGGACATCCTCCTTCTGGCCCACGCGTTTCTGCGGCGGTTCTCCCAGGCCTACGGCAAATCCTTCGAGGACATCGACGCCCGCGCCGCCCGGGTGCTCCAGCAGTACGACTACCCGGGGAACGTCCGGGAACTCCGGAACATCATCGAGAGCGCCGTGGTGATGGGCCGGGGAAAGGTGCTCCACGAGTCGCACCTGAAGGAGGCCATGGGGCCGGAGGCGTTTTCCCGCGCTTCCGGAGCCCCCGCCGACTGGGAGCTGCCCTTCGAGGAGGCCGCGGGCCGGGTCCTGGAGGAGTTCGAACGGGCCTACCTGGAACACAACCTGCGGCGGTTCGGGGGGCGGATCAAAAACCTGATCCAGGCCTCCGGGCTCTCCCGCCGCACCATCGAGCGGAAGATGGCCAAGTACGGCCTGAACCGCAAGGACTTCGTGCCCCGCCGGACGAAGGGCGTCAAGGCCTGAGCCCCTCCGACGCCTCCCGGAATGTTCGCCGGGCCTCCTCCTCCCACTCCCGAAACGCCTCCGGCGTAAGCGGCGGGTGATTCCGGAGTTCCGGGTCGAGCACCTCGTCGGTGCGGCACCGCTGGAGCACCCAGCGGACCGGCGCCCCCCGGCCCCGGACCCTGCGGCCCAGGTCCGCCCCCAACCGGCACACCTCGTCCCGGCTGAGGAGCTTCGGGTGCACCGTGGTGCGAAGCTCCAGGGGAAGGTCCGTGGTCACCAGAAACTCCAGGGTCGCCTTCACCCGGTCCGGGTCGGAGCCGGGGCCCGCGTTCCGGCGGTAGGGCACGGGCTCCAGGGGCGCCTTCACGTCCACCGCCACCAGGTCCACCAGGCCCGCCCGCACCACCTCCTCGACCGCCTCCGGCCGCGACCCGTTCGTGTCGAGCTTCACGGCCAGCCCCATCGCCCGAAACCGCTCCAGGAGTTCCGGGAGCCCCGGGTGGAGGGTGGGCTCCCCCCCGGTCACGCACACCCCGTCCACCCAGCCCCCAAGCCCCCGGAGCCGCGCCTCCACCTCGGCCCACGGCCAGGAAGGCACCTCGTGCGGGGCCGTCACGATCCGGTGGTTGTGGCAGTAGGGGCACCGGAAGTTGCACCGGGGCAGGAACACCACGGCGGCCACCTTGCCCTTCCAGTCGGTGAAGGTGGTCTCCAGAAACCCCTTGATCTCGGGCAGCGCCACCGATTCCTCCCTTTCACGCAACGAGGGGCGACGAACCCGTCGCCCCTCGCAACCCGGATGCCGGGCCCACGCCGCTTCCTACGCGGCCCGGCTCTTCATCTCCTCGAGATACTTCCGGATGCGCACCGCACCCGTGAGGTACGACGCGTCGTCCAGCACCAGGATCGGGAGGCTTCGCTCCGCCACGTTCACGAGCCCGTGCCAGGCCAGGTGGGCCAGGGCGTCCGGGTTCTCCGGGCCCAGCTCCTCCACCACCACCCCCAGCGCGGCAAGGTCCACCCGCTCCTTCACGTACTCGCACTTCTCGCATCCGACCTTGGTAAACAGCGTCATGGAGCCCTCCTGTGGAAACGCGGTCAGCGGTCTTCGGTCCCCGGTCCGGCGCGCCCCTACGCCTCGGCGGCGCCGGCGTCGGGAGCCGGGCCCGAGAAAAACCCCGCGGTGCGCTGCCGGTCGTGGAGCTCCCCGATCTTCCCCTTGTTCCAGGAGCTGATCTTGGTGAAGTAGCCCGTGATCCGGGTGATCCCCTCCACCTCGTCGCTTCCGCACTGGGGGCAGGTCTCCTGGAGCCCGCGGGTGGTGCGGGCGCACGCCAGGCAGGTGGTGAACTCGGGGCTGAAGGCCACCTGGTCGTTGTGGGTGTTCCGGAACACCTTGACCACGAAGTTCGCGAGGCTCTCGGGATGGGGCTTCTCCTCGCCGAGCCACAGGTGGGTGATGGCCCCGGCCTCGATGAGGGGATGGAACAGGCCCTCCAACCGCACCCGGTCCACGGGGTTCGTGGGGCTTCCCACGTGGAGCTGGGTGGAGTTGGTGTAGTACACCTCGCCCCGGGCCACGTCGCCCCGCACGGCGGCCCCGGCCGCCGGCGAGTAGTACTTGAGGTCGAGCTTGGCGAACCGGTAGGCCGTGGACTCGGCCGGGGTCTGCTCGAGCACGAAGTGCATGTTGTGCTTGCGGGCGAGCTTGTCGGCCAGGAGCTTCATGTGGGCGATGATCTTGAGCCCGAACCGGAACGCCTCCTCGCTCTCGTGGAGTTCCTGGCCCGTGTGGATCTTGACCATCTCGTTCAGGCCCACCATGCCCAGCAGATAGCTCACCCGGTGCATCCGGAGGTAGGGCTGGCCGTCCCGGTCCATGGTGAGGAGCGACAGCGGCCCGCGGTCGCCCTGGCTCAGGAGCCGCTCGATGAACGCCCGCTTCTGCAGGTGCGCCTGGGCGGCGAGCTCCATCATCTCGGTCAGGTGCTGGAACAGCCGGGTGTCGTCCCCTCCGGCCCGGTAGGCGATGCGCGGGAGGTTCAGGGTCACGTTCTGGAGCGCCGAGTAGCGCATGCGCCAGGGCTGCTTGGCGTCCTCCAGGTCGGACTTCTCCAGCTTGAACGCAAGCCGGCAGCACTCGGAGATCTTCGCGGTGTCGCCCCGGTCGAACACGAAGTAGGTGTTCCCCTTCTCGGCCGCCACCTCGCAGATCTTCGCGAGAAACCGCTCGTGGCCCTCGGTCTGGAAGAACTTCTCGGTGATGTGCACCAGCGGCTTCGGGAAGAAGAACGGCCGGCCCGAGGCGTCGCCCTCGGCGTAGACGTCAAAGAGCTTCCAGACGAACCGCTGGGCCTCCTTCTCGTAGTCGCCGTAGGTCTTGCCCGTGTACTGGCCGCCCGGGCCGATGGCCGGCACGTCCTGGAAGTGCTTGGGCACCTCCCAGTAGAGGTTGATGTCGGAGAAGATCGCCTGGCCGCCCCGGGCCACGGCCTGCTGGGAGTACTCGAAGATGAGCATCTGGGCGAGCTGCTCCACGTCCCGGTCGGGCAGCCCTTCCAGATAGGGGGCGAAGAACAGGTTCACCGCGTCCCAGCCGATGGCCCCGGCGAAGTTGGACTGGAGCGCGGCCGAGAACTTCACCATGTGGGCCAGGAGCACCTCGGGGTGCTTGGCGGGCTTCGCGTTCGCGAGGCTGTTCGGGAGGTTCAGCCCGAACTTCTTCAGGTACTCGAGGCTCTGGCCGGAGCAGTAGGGCCGGTCGATGAACCCCAGGTCGTGCAGATGGAGGTCGCCCCGCATGTGGGCGTCGGCCACGTCCTGGCTGAACACCGCCAGCAGCGCGTACTCCTTCTTGATGTTCTCGGCCAGGGTGAGGTTCGTGGCCTCGGGGCCGTGGGGGACGTTGGCGTTCTCCTTGTTGGGGGCGACCAGGAGCTCCTCCACGTCGTAGAGCGGCATGCCGAGCCGGGTGTGCATCCGGCGGGCGCCCTCGAGCCCCATCTCGATGAGCTTTGCGTCCACGAGCTCACGGATCAGGGGCGCGGTCAGGACCTCGATCCGGGACCGGTGGATCAGCTTGTCCACCTCCTCGGCCACGCGCTCGGCCGTGTCCCGGTCGAGGTACGTCTCCCGGACCAGGGCGTCGGCGATGCGGCTCCGGTCCCAGTTGACGATCTCCATGTCCGACGTGCGGACGAACAGCACCCGGTCGGTCGCGTCGCCGTCGCGGGGCCTGGCCCCGGTCCGGCCGAGCTCCATCACCTCGCCCATGGCCGTCGCTCCTTCCGTAGGGAAAACAGGGGGTTAGGGAGGGAAGAAAACGCCATATCTAGTAGGCGGCGAAATGATACCACGACATGTAGTGTCTCGCTACCCCTTTTTTGGGCCCCCGGGCAACTCGAAAACTCCCCGCCGCCCCGGCTGCTTGCGCACCCGGGGGGCGTCCTTTATGCTTCCCGCGTCGCCGTAACCCCCGGGGGGGCACCCGCATCTCAAGGACACGGCAATGGACGAGGCACGGCTCGTGGAGCGGGCCCGACAGGGCGACTTCCAGGCCTTCGAGCAACTGGTCAACCGCACCGAGGGGCGGATCTACAGCCTGCTCCTGCGGATGACCGGAAACCCCGAAGACGCCCGGGAGCTCATGCAGGAGACCTATCTGAGCGCGTACCGAAACCTGAAATCGTTCCAGGGGAACGCGGCGTTCTCCACCTGGCTCTATCGGATCGCCACGAACCACGCGCTCATGCGGCTTCGCAAAAAGCAGCCCGACACCGTGTCGTGGGACGAGCTGCCCATGCCCACCCACGAGGAGATCCGCCGGAAGGGCGTGAGCGACTGGGCCCTCGACCCCAAGGAAGCCCTGCTCCGGCAGGAGGTGCGGCAGCTCCTCGTCCGGGCCATCCAGGAACTGCCGCCGATCTACCGGGCCGTGGTGGTGCTGCGCGACGTCGAGGGCCTGAGCACGGCCGACACCGCGAAGATCCTCGGCACCACCGAGGGGGCCGTGAAGACCCGGCTCCACCGGGCCCGGATCCATCTGCGGGAGAAACTGAGCCCCTACTTCTCCGAGGAGGAGAAGCCGCAGGGGCGGGCGGTGAACCCATGAGCCGGAAACTGACCTGCAAAGAGATCCTGGAGCAGCTCTCGGCGTACATCGACCACGAGCTCGACCCGTCGATCTGCGAGGAGATCGAGGCCCACATGGAGGGGTGCAACCCCTGCGTGGCGTTCCTCAACACGCTCAAGAAGACCGTGGTGCTCTACAAGTACTCCGGCCAGGAGGAGGAGGTCCCCCAGGAGGTCCACATCGATCTCCACCGGTTCCTCCGGGAGAAGTGCTGCGGCGAGAAGGGAGGCGAGTAGCGGTGGAAGGCTGGATCTGGATCGCGCTGATCGTGCTCGTCGCGGTCATGTCCCTCCGGGGCGGAGGCTGAGGCGGCTGCTGACCGCCGGTCGGCGGTGCGTCAAGGGACCAACGAACACCCTTTCGACAAAAGGAGACGCAAGATGGCGGGAGACAAGGTTCTCAACGTGACCGACGCGGAGTTCGAGGAGAAGGTGCTCAAGGCCGACAAGCCGGTGCTCGTGGATTTCTGGGCCGCCTGGTGCGGTCCCTGCCGCATGATGAGCCCGGTGATCGACGAGGTGGCCGAGGCGTACGAGGGCAAGGTGGTGGTCGCCAAGATGAACGTGGACGACAACCCCCAGACCCCGGCCAAGTACGGGGTGCGGGGCATCCCGAACCTGAAGCTGTTCAAAGGCGGCCAGGTGGTGGACGAGGTGGTGGGCGCCGTGCCCCGGCAGAAGCTCGAGGAGATGCTGAACAAGGTCGTGTGAGGGAAGGCGATGCCGCTCTACGAGTACCAGTGCACCCGGTGCGGGGAGAAGACCGAAATCCTGGTCCGCTCGGGCGACCGGGCCCAGGAGGCCCCCCGGTGCCCGAACTGCGGCGGCCCCATGGACCGCAACTGGGCGCCGGTGGCCGCCCACACGAAGAGCTCCGGCGGAGGGGGTTGCGCCCCCCGGGGCGGGTTCACCTGAGGGTAGGACGAACGGGGCCGGCGGCCCCGACGAACCGGCGCAGGCGCCCCGTGGCCCTGCGCCGTTGTTTTCCATTCCGTTCCGTTTTGGAGGCATGGCGCGATGGGGATCTCGAGGGGTCGGGGGGTCTGGTGGGGGGTGGCGTTACTCCTGGTGTTTCTGTTGGCCGCTTGCTCCGGGGAGAACAAGGAGGCCGGGGGGCCGAAACCGGCGCCGGACTTCGACCTGGTGAGCGTCGGCGGCAACCATGTGCGGCTCTCGAAGCTCCGGGGCAAGGTGGTGCTCCTGGATTTCTGGGCCACCTGGTGCCCGCCCTGCCGGGGGGCCATCCCGCACCTCGTGGAACTCCAGCAGAAGTACCGGGCCGAGGGACTCGTGGTCGTGGGGATGAACATGGACCAGAACCCCGACGATCTGACCGAGTTCATGACCCGCACCTCGTTCAACTACCCCGTCGTCCGGGTGGACGAGACCACCCGGATGGCCTACGGAGGGATCGCCTCCATTCCCCAGGCCTTCTTGATCGACCGCCAGGGCCGGATCCGGTACACCTTCACGGGGTTCAGCCCGCAGATCGCGGCCGAGATGGAGACGAAGATCCGGCAACTCCTGGAGGAGGCCCCGGGCGGCTGACCCCCGGGGTCGCGGAGGATCGCCGTGGACGAAGCGCTCCGGTGGTGGCGGCAAAGGACCGATCTTTCGCCCGACGCCCTTTCGGGCCGGCGCCTCGACTGGGCCCGGAAACCCGAGGCGTGGAAGACCTACCCGGGGCGCCGGCGGATCGAGCTGCCCCGGCCGGGGGACCTCCGGCCGGGCGCCTCCGACCTCTGGACGGCGCTCGGGCGGCGCAGGTCCCGGCGCGCGTTCACGGGAGAGGCCATCTCCCCGGAGACGCTGGCCCTCCTCCTCTGGGCCTGCCAGGGGATCACGGCCCGGCAGGGGCCGTACCTTCTGCGCACGGCCCCCTCGGCCGGGGCCCTCTACCCCTTCGAGACCTACGTGTCGCTCCAGCGGGTCGGGGGGATCGAACCCTGCCTCGCCCACTTCGACCCGGCCGGGTTCGCGTTGGAGGTGCTCGCCGAGGGAGACCACGGCAGAACCCTCGCCCTCGCGGCCCTGGCCCAGGGGTTTTTGGCCCGGGCGTCGGCCGTGTTCGTGTGGACCGCCGTCTACCCCCGGGCCGCCTGGAAATACGGCGACCGGGCCCTTAGGTACCTGGGTCTCGACCTGGGGCACGTGTGCCAGAACCTGCTCCTCGCGGCCGAGGCGCTGGGGCTCGGGGCCTGCCCCGTGGCCGCGTTTTTCGACCGGGAGATGAACGAACTCCTGGGCGTGGACGGCGAGGAGGAGTTCGCCTACTACCTGGCGGCCGTGGGGCCGGTAGAGTAGGCGGGGCGGCGAACCGGCTGGGCGGCCGGGGAAACAGGAGGATCGGGGCCCCGACCTTTTTCCTTGCATCCGGCCGCCGAGGGGCGTAGGGTGTGGCCCACAACGCAGGAACACAGGCCATTTCGGAAGGCGAACCCAAAGCGGGAGAGGCGACCGTAGCCTCTCACCGCTTTTTTTGTTTTTTCGCACCTCGATGGATTCGGTTCGGAGTTCGGGAGCGCGGCTCCCGTCCTGGTCCCCATCGCAGTTGCATCCCCGAGGGATCCAGGATCCCGAAACCGAAGGAGAAACACCATGGCTAGAGGCATCGTGAAGTGGTTCAACGACCAGAAGGGCTACGGCTTCGTCACCCCCGACAACGGGGGCGCCGACCTGTTCGTGCACTTCAGCGCGATCCAGGGCGAGGGATTCAAGACCCTGACCGAGGGCCAGGCGGTGGAGTTCGACGCCGTGCCCGGCATGAAGGGTCCCCAGGCGGCCAACGTCCGGCCCGTCTAGGTCCGGTCTGACCCACGAAAAGGGCGGATCCCCCAGGGGATCCGCCCTTTTTTCCTTCCCCGGAGGCCCTCCACGCACACCCCTCTCCAAGGAGCACCCCATGGCCCGCCGATCCAAGCAGACCTTTCAGAAACGTCAGCGCGAGAAGGCCCGGCAGGAGCGCCGGCAGGAAAAGGAAGCCCGCCGGGCCGAGGCCCGCGAGCGAAAGGCCAACCTCCCCCCGCGCGACGACACCGACGGGGATCCCGACATCGCCGGCATCGTGCCCGGCCCCCAGCCCCTTCCGCCACAGTTCTGGGACGAGGAGTGACAAAGGTCCCCGGTCGCCGGTCTGCAGTCTACCGCCCTCGGCCCCCGGTCCGGGGCGGCCCCCCGTTCACCCCTGGTCGGCCACCC